>DAONEU010000006.1:33739-44049 GCA_035403245.1 Bacteroidales bacterium
AGCATTGGAGCGGCCCCGGCAATTGTAGCCAGATAGGAAACTCTTTTTTCCAGCCTTTGAATCTCTAATTTTCCGGTATTTTCAATGGCTGCAGCAATATCATTAAGTGGTTTACCAATTCTGGTTAAACCTTTTTCGATCATTCTGGCAAGAGGAGTATCATTTCCTTTGCATAATGCTAATGCAGAGTCAATTTTACCATTGTGGATGAAATCACGAATATTGTTCATGAAATTTCTCTCCTCTTTGGAAGCTTTATTTAATGTTAATAGCCTTTCAATAAAAATATAAATTGCAAAAAAGAACATGAAATACAAAGGAATCATGATCCACAAACTATTTAAATCAAAAACTAAATCAATAAATTTCAATTCCTCAATTACAGGAGCAGGTGGATTGGTAAGGATAGATGTGGAATCTCCAACGGGAATTTGTAAAAAAAACAAACTTTTCATATTATAATAATTTTTAGCAAAAATAACACTCGAACATTGATGTTTTGTTTGTTAGTAACGTTTTTTCCCAACACAATATTGTTAATATTCTTTTCATTCACAAATGAATACTAATTAAATATTTGTTACTTTTGTAATTCATATTTAATATAGTAAATACTTATATCAGAAGATGTATAACAATAATAAACCCAAAAGTAATTCTCGTCCAACGCAATACAAGCAGGTAAAATCTACTTCTAAAAAAACTACAAAAACAACCAAAGAGAAAACTACTAAATCAGTTAAATCGGATAAATTTATCCAGGTTATGAAAAGCCAACGAATGATTCAGGTTTACGGCATTATTCTTATGCTTTTCGCTTTATTGTTGCTTATTTCAATCGTTTCTTCCTATTTTCACTTTGAATTAGATGCTTCACATGTTAACTCAACTACCCCCGGTATTTCGAATATTGCCGGTACTTTAGGTGCCCACTTGGCTTACTATTTTATCAGTTATACGTTTGGTTTTATCTCTATTGGATTTCCATTCCTTTTTTTTATTTACGGATATTACTTAACCTTTGCTAAACAGATTTTACCCGTTTTATTGACTACCTTTACGACTTTAATTTCCATGGCCTGGCTTTCTACGGTCATTGGTTGTTTTACTTTTGGAAAAAATTATGAATATATTTCCGGAGTTTTTGGAAACTTTATGGCTCAAATCTTGTTAGAATATACTAAGATGGGTGGAACTATATTAATTTTAACCGCTGCATTTTTTATCATTCTGGTTCTTTTCTATAATATTTCACCAATCAAAACTTTACAAGTATTGACTTCTTTTAATTTCCCAAAAATCAAATCCAGACAAAACAATACTGATTCCGATACTTTTAAGAATAGAGAAGTCAAAGTTAAAAAAGGTAAGGATAATGATGGATTTTTATCTGAAATACCACCAACAGGACCAAATAAAGATACTGATCTTCCCGGCTTGTATATTGAAAACAGAAATCAATTAACCAAGGAATATGACCACAATGTGATCGTTTTTAATAATGAAAATGAATCCAAGCCTACGCCCGTTTTTGAACCCGAACCAATCAATTTAGACTTTAAAAAGGTAGATTTTGAGATTGTTAATAAAGAACCTAATGAATTTCCATTGAATCAACCCGAGTTGGAAGATCCATACAATTTGGATGAAATTGTTGATGAAGATACAGAAGATCAATCTACATTTACAAATATTATAGAGGATTATGATCCCCATTTGGATTTATCTTTCTATCAATTCCCAAAGCCTGAATTCTTAAATGAGTATGAGAATAAAGAGATTGATTATCAACAGATTAATCAAGAATTAATTGAGAATAAAAATAATATTGTTCGCACATTGGACAATTTTAAAATCAAAATCAAAAAGATTACTGCAACTATAGGGCCAACAGTTACATTATATGAAATCATTCCTGATGATGGAGTCAGAATTTCAAAAATTAAAAATCTGGAAGATGACATCGCCCTTAGCTTAGCAGCTCTAGGTATTCGTATTATTGCGCCAATTCCTGGAAAAGGAACTATTGGGATTGAAGTTCCCAATAAAAATGCTCAAATTGTATCCATGAGGGAGATTATTAATTCTGAAAAATTTCAGAATAATAAATATGATCTTCCTATCGGTTTAGGGAAAACGATTAGCAATGAACCTTTTGTCGTTGATTTAGCCAAAATGCCCCATTTACTAATGGCAGGTGCAACCGGACAAGGAAAATCAGTAGGTCTAAATGCCATTATCACTTCGCTTCTATACAAAAAACACCCTTCTGAACTTAAGTTTGTCTTGATCGATCCAAAAAAAGTTGAGTTTACATTATATTCTATTCTTGAAAAACATTATTTAGCGAAACTTCCTGATTCAAACGAACCAATTATTACGGATGCCAAAAAAGTGGTTCAAACTCTGAATTCTCTATGTGTAGAAATGGATTCAAGATATGAATTGTTAAAATTGGCCAAAACCAGAAATATCAAAGAGTACAATCTCAAATTTTGTACCCGAAAATTATCTCCGGCTTTTGGACACCGTTATTTACCTTATATTGTCCTTATCATTGATGAGTTTGGTGATTTGATTATGACTTCCGGCAGAGAAATTGAAACTCCAATTGCTCGTTTAGCTCAGTTAGCACGTGCTATTGGAATACACCTCATTATTGCTACTCAAAGGCCATCTGTAAATATTATTACCGGTATTATTAAAGCCAACTTCCCTTCCAGAATTGCATTCAGAGTATCCTCAAAGATTGATTCCCGTACTATTTTAGACGGAAATGGAGCCGATCAACTTATCGGAAAAGGTGATATGCTTTTATCCACAGGAAGTGATTTAATCCGCTTACAATGTGCCTTTGTTGACACTCCTGAAGTGGAACGAATTGCCCAATTTATAGAAGAACAACAATCCTATCCGGAAGCTTTCCTTTTACCGGAATATATTATTGAAGAAAAAAACAAAGGATTAGGTGAAGAAGAAGATTCTTTTAATTCTGATGATATTGACCCTATTTTTATGGAAGCAGCTCATTTGATTGTTCAGACTCAAATGGGATCAACCTCTTTAATTCAAAGAAAACTAAAATTAGGTTATAATAGAGCCGGTAGAATTATGGACCAGCTAGAAGAATTTGATATTGTTGGACCTTCTGCTGGAAGTAAAGCAAGGGAAGTGAAAGTGCGCTCCGATGAAGAACTGAATCAAATATTTTTAAAAATGGGCTTGTTCTCTTAAACAGTTTCTCTATTTATTAGTCTAAACTTAAAACACTAAAAAAACAAATCAATTATGAAACGATTCCTTTCTATCATTATCTTAGCATTTTTATCACTTTCATTATCTGCACAAACTACAATTGATACAGATCAAGGCGCTTCAAAAATACTAGATCATGTTTTAAAAAAATATAATTCTTATGGAACTATGTCTATAGATTTTTCATTTAAATCTGAAAAAAACAAGACAGTTCTTATGACTACAAAAGGTAAACTACTTATAAAAGGAAAAAAATATTATGCAACTTTTAATGATCAAGTTTATGGTTGCGATTCCTTGATGGTTTGGAATTATCAAAAAGAGGGAAATGAAGCCAATCTATATGACTTTGATGAATCTGAAGCCCCTATCTTCCACCCTACTAAATTTATTGCAAATTGGAAAAAAGAGTTTAACATTAAATTTATCAGAGAAGAATTTTCCAATAATGTATCAACTCAGATCATTGATTTAATACCAAAAAAACAAACCAATTATTTTAAAATTAGAATTTTTATTGATAAAAATAAAAATGAGATTATTAAAACTCAAATCTTTGATAAAAACAATACTATTTACAATTATTTGATAACTAAAATGGTAGCTAACACACCTATTCCTGATGCCACTTTTAAGTTCAATAAAAACACGTATCCGAATGTTCAAATTAACGATATGCGCTAATGAGAAATCGTAATCTTAGTATCCTATTTTTATGGCTGATTTTTGTGTTAAGTTCTTGTAGTATGACTACAAACTTAAAGCAAAATGAAAACATGTTAATGAAAAATACGGTAACTATTACAGATGCAAAATCTACTGAATTTTACGACTTAATTGATTATGTAAGACCCATCCCTAATAAAAAATGGATTGGTGTTTTTTTAATAAGACCCAGATTATATGCAAATTATCAACCGGTTTATGATACCATTTCAGGAGAAATCATTAAAGATACCCCTTTTAGAAAATGGGTCAGAAATTATGGCGAAAAACAAGTTTTATATGATACTGTAAATGTTCATTACTCTGTGAGACAATTGCAATCTGTTTTAAAAAAAATGGGCTATTTTAATGCGGTTGTTACTCCAGAAATCACTTATCTGAAAAACAAAAAAGTAAATGTCAATTATGCCGTTCAAGTTAACGAAGCCTATTTTATCAGAGATATTTCCTACAACATCGATATCATTGAATATAAAAGAATTATAATTCAAGATACTATTAATTCTTTGATAAAGAAAGGGATGCGTTATAATGAAGATCAAATTATTGCTGAACGAAACAGGATTGTAACCAATATTAGAAATCAAGGTTATTATCATGTTACTCCATCAATTGTAACCATTGAAGTGGACACTAATAAATCCGGTATCAAATCTGATTTTAAAGGAAATCCTACTATTGCATTAAGAATATTGGTAAATTTTGATCGAATTACCGACCCTGTTATAAAAAACAAACACCAGTATAAATACACTTTTGATAAAGTATATATTTATACTAACTATGACCCTAAGTATGAAAAGGGAAATACTATAATGGATACTGTTAAGGTTGTCTCTGAAAAGGAATTTGCTGAACCCACTTCTTATTACTTTATAACTCCTGTTATGTTCAAAAAGAAAAATGGGGAAATTGTTCATATTAAGGATTTTAGATATAAAACTATTATTGAGTCTATCTTCTCACTAAAAGGGCAACCTTTTTCTCAAGATGCTTATACTAAAGGGTATAAAAGATTTCGGGATCTTAAGAATTTCAGTATTATCAACATCAATTTTATTGAAGATTTAGGTCAGACAGACTCAATATTTAAAAAAGGGACGATCAATACAGTATATAAATTAACTCGTACAAAACCCTGGGGTATTAAACCACAATTTGAAGTTAGAACCGATTTAACCAGTTTTTCAGGGAACTATTTTAATAAAAATTTTTTTAAAGGTGCTGAATACTTAAATATTAATGCTTTTGGAAGCATACTTTACTATAATTGGTGGAATAAAATATTAGGCAAAGAGGTTAGTGAAAATAAAGTTTATGGTGAATATGGGGGAAGTATTTCTCTAGAGTTTCCAAGATATCTTTTTTTTAAAAATGCACAAAATATTTCATCTGTTTCTTATAAAACATCTATGAAAGTTGGGGGAAGTTATTCTCAATTATTTTCAAGATTGATGTTATATGCAAACTTATCTTACTTATGGTCTCCAAATCAAAAAATAACCCATTCCCTAACTCCTATTGATATCAGTACGATTGATAGCCGGGGTACTCGAAACAACAGTTTAATATCCTCATATCCTGAATCTTATCAACGAAAATTTGACCAATCTGTTCTGTTGTCTTTAAAATATGGGTTTTCGTTTTATTCGGCAAAAAAAGACAAATATGATTTTAAAATATCAGGAATATTTGAATCAGTTGGACTCGCTTTAACCGGAATCAATTATTTGGTTGACAATAGTGAAAAATGGAAAATATTTGGCACTTTCAATTATTGTGCGTATGAAAGAGGCGAATTTCTAATCAAATACTCTAAAACTTTAAGTCCTAAAAGATCTATTGCAACACGTTTTAATCTTGGATTAGCCGTACCTATAACACAAACAGACGTAATCCCATTTGAAAGAAGTTTTTTTATGGGAGGAGCTAATAGTATGCGTGGTTGGACATTTAGACAATTAGGACCCGGTTCGTATCAATCTTCTGAATTTATCGAAAGAACGGGTGATATTAAAATTGAGTTTAATTTTGAATACAGAGGGACAATCTATAAATTCATTAAATATGGACTATTTTTAGACATGGGAAACGTTTGGCTGTATAATAAATATGAAAATATGCTGAATGCCAATTTCGAATGGAATCGATTCTATAAGGAAATTGCCATGAATGTAGGTTTTGGAATCCGGTTTGATTTCTCTTTCTTTTTACTTCGTTTAGATTATGGGCTTCCATTGTACAATCCCAATAACATTTTTGATCAAAGATGGATTAATAAAAATTGGGTTATCAACGACAGTTGGAAATGGGCTCAGGGAATTCAATTCAGCATCAACCATGCTTTCTAAACAAGAATTTATAAGCACTTTTATTTCTAAAGTCCCTCATATACCAACTGAAGGACAACACATTGCCATAGAGAAAATTACAGATTTTTTGTATAAAAAAGACCCCGGACAACTATTTCTGTTAAAAGGGTATGCAGGAACTGGAAAAACCACTTTAGTGAGTGCTTTGGTCAATACTTTTACCGGATATAGAAAAAAAACAGCTCTTTTAGCCCCAACTGGTCGTGCAGCTAAAGTTTTTTCAGTGTATTCCGGGAAAAAAGCGTTTACCATTCATAAATTTATTTATAAAATTAAAAGTGAAAATGGGGTTGTTGAAATTTTTAGGAAAGAAAACAAATTAAACAACACCCTTTTTATTGTGGATGAAGTATCCATGATTTCAAACCATATTCACGAATCTGAGCTTTTTGGAAATCAAGATTTACTGAGTGATTTGATTGATTTTGTTTTTGAAGGGGAAAATAACAAGTTGTTGTTTATTGGAGATGATGCACAGTTGCCCCCAGTACATTCTGATGAGAGTCCAGCAATGGATATTAATTTTCTAAAACACAGTTTCAATCTGGAGATTAACCATTACCAATTAACAGATGTTGTTAGACAATCGAGTGAATCCGGGATTTTATTTAATGCAACTCATTTAAGAAAAAAAATCAATGAAAATTGTTTTCAATTACCCCTATTTTCATCACAACCATTTTCAGATTTTATCAATTTAAGTTCATCTGAATTAGAAGAAGAGTTAAATAGGTTGTATTCACAATATGATCCTGAAGAGATTGTAATAATAACACGATCAAATAAAAGGGCATACATTTTTAACAACGAAATTAGAAACAGAATTTTTTATAGAGAAAATCAAATTTCCACTGGAGATTATATTATGGCTGTTAAGAACAACTATCACTGGATTGAAGAGGATTCAGAAGTTGGTTTTTTAGCTAATGGTGATATGATGGAGATCCAAAATATCATCAAGACCAACTCATTATATGGTTTTGATTTTGCTGACGTTAGAGTCAGATTATGTGATTATCCGAATTTTCCGGATGTTGAGCTTAAAATTATTCTAAACAGTTTAGAGACTCAGGCAGCATCGATGTCACACAGCGATATGAAAACATTATATCAAGAAGTTTCAAAAGATTATGAGGATATACCAAATAAAAGGGTACGTTTTTTAAAAATCAAAAATAATCCCTATTTGAATGCTGCTCAAGTGAAGTTTTCTTATGCATTAACTTGTCATAAAACCCAAGGTGGGCAGTGGAAAATAACTTTTATTGATTTTAATTTTTTCAAAGATCAACCTATTGATAAAGAACAATTAAGATGGTTATACACCGCTATAACCAGAACAACTGAAAAAGTTTATCTTTTAAATTTTCCGAAAGAATTTTTTGGAATCGATTAATTATCAGAAAGATGCACGGGCATTTGAAGCCAATGTTGATACTCTTTTCCTAAATCTTTAACAACCTTTTCCCATATCAATTCAGGCGGTGTTTCCAAAATTAATTCTTCATCCGCATTACAAACTACCCACATTTTATGTAGGATTTCCTCTTCTAATTGATTGGGAGCCCATCCGGAATAACCAATAAAGAATTTGAATTTGATGGTAGTATCCTCATTTCTTTCTAAGGTAGCAATAAAATTGTCATCATATCCCAGAAAAACATTGGGTAATATTTCAGAAGTACCTTCACAAAGCGGAGAGTTATGTATTCCAAATGCGGTATTATGCATTACCGGACCTCCGGCATAAACCCAGTCATCGATATGGATATCTTTAATTATTTGACTAATTTTAAACTTTATGGGTTGATTTATGATTAATCCAACACAGTTATTATCAGTGCATTCAATTAGCAATACTACGGTTCTATTAAAAAAAGGATCATTGAAAAACGGCACAGAAACTAACACCCTACCTGCAGCGGGTTTTAATGGGGTTGGTTTTACTTGCAAATACTCTTCTACGCCGTTGAATTTCACTTTTTTTTCTTGCAAAAATACAATAAAAATTGAAAGTTCCTATTAATCTATCTTTTTTTTCAAAAATAATCAACTTTTTTTAATTGTACCTAGAAATTCACTACAGAAATAACACTTTTCACTCTTTGATGTTTTCCATTCTTATTCCAATATTCCATTTGAACAATATAAAATCCTTCTACAACAAACTCCCCTTGTTGATTTGTACCATCCCAAATATAAAAAGATTCAGTTGCAACCATCTCATTATTTGTTAGATTTTTAATTATAAATCCTTTTATATCAAATATTTGAATAGTAACTCTATTTTCATCTTGCTCAAAATGAGATTGAATAGTTGCAAAATCATCAATTCCATCATTATTAGGAGTGATTATTTTAGGATATAGATTAAAAAGTTGATTGTTATCAGATATGTTGTAATAATTCGAATTTCTATAACCCGGAGTAGCATAACCCACTGAAGCAACGGCAGACTTCCAGTAAGTTGGATTATTAGATTCAGAATTAGGATCTGTTTTTTCTAGAGAAACGCCATCAGTGCTTAATAAAAAAGTAGAATGGTATGATGAAGAATAGGTATAAGAATCAATCAAATTCCATGAATAATCGGTTATAAAAATAGTACCATCATTATTCGCAAAATTGGGTAAAGAATCATTTAAAAGCAAATTTTCAGGATATGGTGTAAAGTATTGATCTAATGTTAACTGTTTGTTTTTACAAATCGCTAAATAGCCTTGAGGAAACAAAAGATAACCTGACGAAGAAATTTGCACCATCTTTTCCGGATTCTCAAATGGACCATATCCGATTCTCATTTTACCAACATCAATCACTTTAGAAGAACAATTCAAAATTTCAATAAAATCAGCATCAGAATCCTGATAGGAATCAGTAAGTATCTCATTTAAAACAATATCCCCAGCGAATGGATCTTCCGGGATTGCAACCGGAATTGATGTTTGTAAAGGGATCATATTATGGCAACAGTCCTCAATTGTATCTACAACAGTCAAAGTATAAATGGTTTTCGTTTGTAGTGGGTCGTACAATTCCAATTTAACAATTTTATTTGATGGAGAAACTAATGCAGCTTTAAAAATTCTGATATTATGATCCAATTGAAATGAAATCTTGTTGTTTAAACTTAAAATGGGTTCTGAAAAATAGAGTAACACTGTTATAATATCACTTACGATTGCTTTCTCAATAATTGGATAATTATTATCTATAATTTCCTGATTAATTGAGTTTTGTTCAGATGGTGTTCCACCTAAATTTGATTCAGAAGAGTCCCAGTTTTCAGGTCCCAAACAAGGTTTCTCGAGGTCTTTCATCTCTAATGACCACCCTCCTTCCCTTTTTAAAGAATTGGAATGCCAATTGACAGAAAAATGGAGGTATGAAATCACTTCATCTTTGGAATTTAAAAGGGTAATCTCTTGTCCATCATTAGTTATGGAAAGAGAACTAACCGAAAAAATATGATCACATAATGTAGCATATTCGTCATAGCAAGATGATGGGACTATAGTAGCATACTGATGATAAGGAATGGTAATATCAGGTAACATTTTAATATTTGTTCCAATTTTAATTTTCCAACCTTTTAAAATGACAGAATCGGGGATATTTCTATTGTATAGCTCAATAAATTCACATGGAGGTAATAAGATTTGAGGTGTTGGATCTGCCATGATTTCAGTGATTAGGATATCGTTTCGTTCAACGGATCTAAATAAAACAGTAGTTTGATATGGTGTGATCATATTACCCGAATGATCCAAAATATTTGAAATATGAACAAGCGCTAGATGATTATTTGGAAAAGGATCATTAAAATACAGAATATAGATTTGATTATCATTTATTTGAGCAGATATTGAATCAGGATATATTTGATTATCAATAATATAATTATACTTATTTAAAGCAGTTGTTGAGATAACAGGTTCAGAGTATTTGATAATCAAT
>DAONEU010000007.1:0-2965 GCA_035403245.1 Bacteroidales bacterium
ATATCAATAATTTTAAATTTTTAGGTTCTTTTGAAGGTTGGGTGAGGAAAATTGCGGTTACTACGGCAATATCTTGGTATAGAAAACAAGTTGCTGATCGAAAAAATGGATTAGAAGTGGAACTTGTTGAAGACTATCCGGAAGTGACCATTGATGATGAAATCGACATCTCTTTAGACGATATGTTGAACATGGTGAAAGAGTTACCGGATGGATATCGGATGGTTTTTAACCTTTTCGCTATCGACGGATACAAACATGAAGAGATTGCTGCCATGTTAAACATTTCTGAAGGCACTTCCAGATCACAATTTTTCAAAGCCAAACATGTATTACAAAAAAAAATAGTTGAAAAGTATAAAATCAATTTAATATGAAAGAGATTGGACAATTTTTTAAAGATCGGTTAGATCAGGTAACCCCTGATGTACCGGATCAACTTTGGAATAATATCCAAAAAAGTCCGGACTTGCAAAAATTTAATCGTTTATCTCGTTTAAAAAGAGGGTTGCTGTACTATGCAACACCATTTTTAGCCGTCACTGTAATCGCTTTGATTGTATGGCAAGTGGCTACTCAGAAGGCAACCGATACTACCCCAATTTTGGTTTCCAATGTTACATTAGAAGAAGTTTCAAAACAACCTGTTCCAATTTCGAGTGAAAATACAGAAATGAAGACAGTTAATTCTTCTATTTCTGAAAAGAAAACAAACGTTAAGACAGAAACGGTGAACAATTCAAAAACTAATGAATTGATAAAAACTCAAAATACAACATCTGATAACAGTTCAACAACTTCAAATCCAAATATTGCAGTTTCACAACCGGATCAAATAGCATTTAATAATAAACAAACACCTTCTCATTCTCCAACAAACAAAACTCAAACACCTCAAACAATAGATTCCAATCCAAAGAACGTATCAAATCATGTAATAGATCAAAATGAGCCTGATAAAGCCTCTAATAGCACTACAAATCCTGATGATGGGAAACAATTATATATCCCTAAAGGATTTACACCTAATAGTGACGGTATTAATGATCAATTCTTCGTTATTGCAGACTGGGAAGTGGATAATTTTGAGATTTTGATCTTTAATCGTGGTGGTGGTTTGGTTTTTAAATCATCCGATATCCATCAAGGATGGGATGGAACTGACAACAATGTAGAGGTTTCTCAAGGTGTTTATGTTTATAAAATTATTTATAAAGATCAAAATGGAGATAATAAAATTGCAAAAGGTACATTAACTCTTATAAGATAACCCTTCCGAAAAATGATTGATAGAATTTCCCCACCTGAAACATTTGATATTGAACATTTTATGCTCAATAAACCATTATTAAAAAAACTAAATAACGAAATTTTATTTTATCATTTTTTTAATTCAACTTTAGATTTAATCCATTTTCATATTCAAATTAAAGGGGGATCACTATTTGAAACTAAAAAAATGGTTTCATCAACCTATTTTAATTTATTAAAAGAGAGTCATCCTTCAATGTCTGCATCAGAGATAGATGATATCCTAGATTTTTACGGTGCAAGTTGGAATGTTTCAACTAATTTGGAATATTCCACGATTCAATGGATCATTCCCAAATCAAATACTCAAGTATTAATTCCAATATTGATAGATTTATTGATCAATCCTGTTTTCAAAATTGAAAATTTGGAACTATATAAACAACGAAAAATTAAAGATTTGGAATACAATGAGTTGAAGTATAATTATAGAGCAACTCAACTTATGTTTCATACTTTTTTCAAAGAGAATTCTCCCACAGCAACTATTCTAAAAAAGGAACACATTTTAGATCTTTCCATTTCAGATTTGCATCATTTTCACAATCAATTTATGAAAGCATCCAATATTTCCTTATTTGTCGCGGGAAATATGGATGATGAATTTGAAAATTTAATCAAATCTTCATTTGAAAAAATTGAAAAGGGAAATTCAATCCCTTTAATATCTGATCTGAAAGATCAGTTTACTCCATCTTTGGTATTGGATGAACAAAAAGAGCCCATGCAATCATCTCTAATTCTTTGTAAAAAAAGTATTTCATATTTAGAAGAAGATAGAAGATCTTTTTCTATCTTATCTACAATATTAGGTGGCTATTTCGGATCAAGGCTCATGCAAAACCTTAGAGAAAAGAATGGATTCACCTATGGTGTTCATTGCGGGTCAATGTATTTAAGTCAGAATTCAATTTTTTACATTGAAAGTGATGTTACCGCAGACAAAACGAAGGATGCAATAGAACAATGTTTTATTGAAATGGATCGTTTAAAAACTGATGAAGTACTGGATACAGAACTTAAAACAGTTCAACGATACTTACAAGGGATGCTTTTACGAGATATTGATGGTGTTGTTTCTTTTATGAAAAAATATTCATTTTGGAACCATTTTGGCTTAGATGAAAAGGAAATTGAAACGACTTTGAATGCCATAAACCAAGTTAATAATGATCTATTAATAAAAAATGCTAAAAAGCACTTGCAAAATGAGGATTTTTATACTATTATTGTAGGAAAATTATAAAACAGTAAAGAATACACGTATATATTTAAATATGAGGAAGTTAATATTATTTTTTGGACTTACTATTGCGCTATTTCTAAATAGTTTTGCACAGGTTACTCCTAAATTGAGGTGTTTATATGTAAAAGATGATAACTCAGTCTCTTTATATTTTGTTCCACCTACAGACTCCACAAACTTCATGTATTATTCTGTTTATTGGTCAAACACATTTACAGGACCTTTTACAGAATTTGCAACAGGTTTATCTACTTGTAATACAGACTGTTTTGATGGATTAGATCCAGATATTCATAATTATTATTATATAAGTGCCAATTATTCTGGTGGTATTCAACATAATTCTGATACTATGGCAGTTATGTTTTCCACATTGACTAATCCCGGTAATGGAACAGCTTTGTTAAC
>DAONEU010000007.1:3065-37355 GCA_035403245.1 Bacteroidales bacterium
TGGCAGTTATGTTTTCCACATTGACTAATCCCGGTAATGGAACAGCTTTGTTAACATGGACTCCGGATCCTTACACCCCTTTGCAACCTACTTCAGATCAATATTTTACAGTTTATAGAAAAAATCCTAATGATTTTGACTTTATGTTTGCTGGTATTATTCCTGCTACAAATCTTCATTCATTCAGAGATACAATCAATGTATGTGATGATAATGTTAAGTATAGAGTCCAAATTCAAAACGAACTTTCAGGTCCAACGAATAAGTGTAGAAACTCATCTACTGTATCACAGGCGATTTTTCAAAATACAATACCACCTTATATTCCAACACTTCAAAGTGTATCTGTTAATGATACAACTTCAAAAATTAAATTGAGTTGGGCCGTTTCATCTTCAACTGATGTAAATTCTTATGTAATCTTCCATTCAGCAACTCCTGTTACAACATGGACTCCACTAGATACTGTTTGGGGGCGCTTAAATACAACCTGGATTGATAATATTAATATGTCGAGTTCTGTAAACAATTATCGTATCTCGGCTAGAGATAGTTGTGGATTAGCTAGTGGCATGACTGTTGATTATCAATCAAATATGATACTTTCAAAGAGTATTGATGTTTGTCATTTACAAGTAACTTTAAGTTGGACACCTTATGTTTCAATGACTTCAGGATTGGATCATTATGAAATAATGGTTTCTCAAAATGGGGGAGCTTATAATTCCATCGCTAACATTAGTTCAATGACGACTTCCTACACCTATCCGGGTTTGATTAGTGGTGTTAATTATAAAATTTATGTAAAAGCGGTAAGTAATGGAAGCCAATTTACAGCCATATCAACTATGCAATCATTTGATTTTATTGTAGTAGAAAATAATGACTATGTTTATATTGCCGGCGTGTCTGTAAAAGATAATAAAGATATACAGGTTACCATAAATACTATTGGAGATGTAAGTCCATTTGAATATTTGGAATTGTACAGAGCTGAAGATAATCCTGTAAATTTTGTCAAAATTGGAGAAATTCCTTATCAGACAGATGCAATATATAATTATACAGATTACAATCTTCAAGTTACCAAAAAAACATATTATTATAAGGCTTATTTATATAGTGAGTGTATTCCAGAACCATTAGGTTCTAATGTTTCAAATAGTATTTTATTAGTAGCAACAGTTGATGCTGCTCATAGAAATTCTTTACAATGGTTTAATTGTGATGACAATGTTCCTTTAACTCAAAATTCTAATTCGTTTATATTAAGGCAGATGGAGTCTGATGCAGATTATGTAGAAATGGTTAGTAATATTGTTTGGGCCGCATACAATACATATATGGATGATGTATCAGAATTACAAAATTATGGAGCGGATTTCAAATATAAAGTGGGTATTTATCATTCTACAAATGAATATGGAGATTGTCCAACTAGTTTATCAAATGAGGTTACACTAAGACAAAAACCAACAATATGGATTCCTAATGCATTTAGGCCTATTGGCTCACAGAATAAAGTGTTCAGACCAATCACCTCTTTTGTTTCACCTGATTCTTATAAATTTGTAATTTATAATAGACAAGGACAAATGGTATTTCAAACTAAAGATCCTGGAGAAGGGTGGGAAGGTCGATTAGCAAATGGAGATTATGCCCCTGCAGGAATATATATATATCAAATTGAATTCATAGATACATCTGATGAATTGTTTTCAACAAATGGTACAATAACATTATTTTATTAAAAAAAAGTTATTAAACGTTGTTTGTTAAGAAAAAATTTGTATATTTGCCGGCTTTTAGGAGTGAATCAAGACGAAGTTTTAAAAAACTGCCAATTACTCGTAACTACTTGATATCACGGATCATAATTAATATTGGATGGAATATGTGGGTTGATTTTTTATGATTTTGTATGTTAAAATAGTTGCAATTTTCTCCAAAAAAGCTACTATTTTTTGTTTTATAAAGTAACTAAATAACAATTTAATACAATTAACGAAGGGATGAAAAAGATTAAAATTACTCAAGTTAGAAGTGCGATAGACAGGCCCGAACGTCAAAAAAGATCGCTAGTAGCATTAGGGTTAAAAAAAATGCATCAAACTGTAGAACACAATCCGACACCTCAAATTTTGGGTATCGTAGAAAAAGTGAAACACTTAGTACAAGTGGAAGAAATTTAAAATAAGTATTAATAGATTTTGAAATTTACAAAAATGAATTTAAACAACTTAAAACCTGCAGAAAGAGCGACTAAAGCTTCAAAAAGAATAGGTAGAGGACAAGGATCAGGAAAAGGTGGCACTTCTACAAAAGGTCACAATGGTGCACAATCAAGATCAGGTTATAGCCGTAAAATTGGATTTGAAGGTGGTCAAATGCCTATTTATAGGATTTTACCAAAAAGAGGGTTCAAAAATATTAATAGAATTGAATATAGTGCTATTAATCTTAGTACTCTTCAATCATTAGTTGAAAAAACACAAGTTACTGATATAACAATAGATCTTCTTAGAACCCATGGACTAATTGCCAAAAAAGATTTAGTAAAAGTACTTGGTAAAGGCGAATTAACTTCTAAAATAAATGTTACTGTTCATGCAATCTCTCAAAGTGCGAAACAAGCTATTGAGAATTTAGGTGGAACTGTAACTACCTTAATGACTCCAAAAACTGTTGATCAAACAACAGAAAACGTTGAAAATTAACATCTAAAATAGAAGCACCTCATGAATAGATTTTTTAACACGATCCGAAATATATTTAAAATTGAAGATTTACGTAAACGTATTTTATATACACTTCTTATTGTTTTAGTATATCGTTTGGGATCCCATATTGTACTGCCCGGTATTAATCCCGGAGCTTTAACAGCTTTCTCTAAATCAACTCAAGAAGGTTTAATGGGTCTTCTTGATCTATTTTCAGGTGGTGCATTTTCTAATGCATCAATCTTTGCTCTTGGTGTAATGCCTTATATCTCAGCATCAATTGTAATTCAGTTGATGACATTAGCAGTTCCTTATTTTCAACGTCTTCAAAAAGAGGGTGAAAGTGGAAGAACAAAAATTAATCAAATTACCAGATATTTAACTATAGCTGTAGTTGGAGTTCAAGCTCCAGCGTATATTGCCAGAATAGTTCAAGATTTTGGTGGCGCAGTTTCTCCTGCCATGTTAGATACTCACATTTTAGGTTTTTCAGCTTTCGCATTAACTGCATTTATATTGTTAGTGTGTGGAACCCTATTTATCATGTGGTTAGGTGAAAAAATCACTGACAATGGATTAGGTAATGGTATCTCTATCATCATTATGGTGGGTATTATTGCTAGATTCCCATTCGCTCTAGAAGCTGAATTTGTTTCTAGAATTACTGAAATGAATGGAGGTCCAATCTTGTTTATTGTTGAGCTTCTCATCATGATGGTGATTATCGCTCTTTGTGTTCTATTAGTACAAGGTACTCGTCGTATTCCTGTACAATATGCTAAAAGAATTGAAGGTAACAAACAATATGGTGGCGTTCGTAATTTCTTACCACTAAAAGTGAATGCTGCTGGTGTAATGCCTATCATCTTCGCTCAAGCAATTATGTTTTTACCTCTTATGTTTATTAATAGAGTTGAACAACCAAGCAAATTCTGGACAAGTTTTATTGATTATAACGGAGTTGGATACAATGTGATCTTCTTCCTTTTAATTATTGGTTTTACTTATTTCTATACTGCAATCACTATTAACCCTCAACAAATTGCTGAGGAACTAAAAAAGAATGGTGGTTTCATTCCTGGTACTAAACCTGGAAAACAAACTGCTAACCTTATTGATGACATTATGTCAAAAATTACTCTTCCAGGATCCATTTTCTTAGGTATCGTCGCTGTATTACCCGCAATTGTTAGAATGTTTAGCGTTAACCAACAGTTTGCTCAATTCTTCGGTGGTACATCCCTATTGATTATGGTTGGAGTTGTATTAGATATCCTTCAACAAGTTGAAAGCCATTTGTTGATGAGACATTACGATGGATTAACTAAAACAGGACGTATAAAAGGGCGTAATAGTAGTGCCTACTAATAATGTTTAATAAAATTAATACATATAATACAGCTGATTTACAGCTTATAAAAGAAAGTTCTTTGCTTGTTGGTAAAACTTTAGCCGAAGTAGCCGAACGGATTCAACCGGGTGTCCCTATTGCAATTCTAGATAATATTGCAGAAGAGTTTATTCGAGATCATCAAGGGATCCCTTCATTTAAAGGTTATAATGGATATCCAGCTACATTATGCATTTCAATTAATGATGTTGTAGTACATGGAATTCCAAAAAATCAAATCTTAAATGATGGCGATTTGGTATCAGTGGATTGTGGAGCTTATAAGAATGGTTTTCATGGAGACTATGCTTATACCTTTGCAGTTGGTTCAATCTCAGAAGAAAAAAAACTTCTCATTGAAAGAACGAAACAATCCTTATACTTAGGAATTGAGCAAGCTAAAGCCGGAAATACTACCGGTGATATAGGCTTCGCAGTTCAAAAGTATGTTGAATCATTCGGGTATGGTGTAGTTAGAGATCTTTGTGGTCATGGAATCGGAAAAAAACTACACGAAAGTCCGGAAATTCCTAATTTTGGAAAACCAAAAAAAGGATATCCACTCAGAAAAGGGATGGTCTTTTGTATCGAACCGATGATCAATCTAGGATCCTATAAAGTGTATATGGAAAATGATGGTTGGACGATAAGAACCTATGACGGAAAACCATCAGCTCATTTTGAACATCAAGTTGCACTTACTGAAAACGGTACTGAAGTATTATCAACTTACGAATATATTGAAGAAGTTTTAAACAAACAAAATAAATAAACAAATAAACAATGGCAAAACAATCATCCATAGAGCAAGACGGCGTCGTTATCGAATCACTTGGTAATGCTATGTTTCGTGTTCAATTGGAAAATGGTCACGTAATCACAGCACACATTTCAGGGAAAATGAGATTAAATTATATTAAAATCTTACCTGGAGATAAAGTGCAAGTTGAAATGTCACCCTACGATTTGAGCAAAGGAAGAATCACTTTTAGACATAAATCATAATAAATTATAAAAAACAAAAACAATGAAAGTAAGAGCATCAGTTAAAAAAAGATCTGAGGACTGCATCGTAGTTAGAAGAAAAGGTGTTGTTTATGTGATAAACAAAAAGAATCCAAAATTCAAACAACGTCAAGGATAATTATTAACAAATAAAAATATAACAAGAGTATGGCAAGAATTGCAGGTATTGATTTACCCAACAATAAAAGAGGTGAAATCGGATTAACTTACATCTATGGAATTGGTAGAAGTACAGCTCAACAAATTCTAGACAAAGCAAATATTGACTACAATAAAAAAGTCAGTGACTGGAATGATGATGAGTTAGCATCACTTCGTGGATTAATCAATGAAATTAAAGTAGAAGGTGCGTTGCGTTCTGAAGTTCAAACGAACATCAAACGTTTAATGGATATCGGCTGTTACAGAGGTATTCGTCATCGTATCGGATTACCACTACGTGGACAAAGTACTAAAAACAACGCTCGTACAAGAAAAGGGCGTAAGAAAACTGTTGCAAACAAGAAGAAAGCAACTAAGTAATGTGTGTAAAAATTAAATTTTAGTCAGAAGAAGGAACATAATTATGGCAAAGAACACAAAAACAATAAAAAAGAAAGTCGTTAGAATTGATGCAATGGGCAAAGCTTTTATTTCTGCATCATTTAACAATGTTATTGTAACCCTAACTAATAGCGACGGTCAAGTAATATCTTGGTCATCTGCCGGTAAAATGGGATTCAGAGGTTCAAAGAAAAACACCCCTTATGCAGCTCAAATGGCTGCACAAGATTGTGCAAAAGTAGCTTATGATCTCGGATTGAGAAAAGTAAAAGTTTATGTAAAAGGACCAGGAAGTGGTAGAGAATCTGCTATCAGAACTATTCACGCTGCCGGTATAATGGTTGAAGAGATTACTGATGTAACTCCATTACCACATAACGGTTGTCGTCCTCCTAAACGTAGAAGAGTTTAATACATAAAGATAACTTATTTTTTAAAACCAGCAAATAAACAATATTATGGCAAGATATACAGGACCAAAAACCAGAATCGCTAGAAAGTTCAAAGAACCTATCTTTGGACCAGATAAATATCTAGATAGAAGAAATTACCCTCCCGGACAACACGGTTTAAATAGAAAACGTGCTAAAATGTCTGAGTATGGTATTCAATTACAAGAAAAACAAAAAGCAAAATATACTTACGGGTTATTAGAGCGTCAATTTAAAAAATTGTTTCTTAAAGCAGCAAGTAAAAAAGGAATTACAGGTCAAAATTTGATGAAGTTAATTGAATCACGTTTAGACAATGTTGTATTCCGTTTAGGTATTGCTCCTTCAAGAGCAGCAGCTCGTCAATTAGTAACACACAGACATATTCTTGTTAATGGAGAGATATGTAATATCCCTTCTATGTTATTAAATCCAGGTGACATTGTTGCAGTTCGTGAACGTTCTAAATCTTTAGAAGTGATTACTAATTCATTACATGGTCATTCCAATAAATATAATTGGTTAGAATGGGATTCAAATCTATTTACAGGTAAATTCATGAATTATCCTGAAAGAGAAGATATTCCTGAAAATATTAATGAACAAGCAATTGTTGAGTTATATTCTAAATAATAGGATATAAAGTAACATAAGGAAGCGTAAGCAACATACAAACAACGAATAATTAAAGAAAATAAAAAATTATGGCAATTTTAACCTTTCAAAAGCCCGATAAAGTTATCATGAACGAAGCGGACGATTTTCATGGATCATTTGAATTTCGCCCACTCCAACAAGGCTATGGCCAAACAGTTGGGAACGCACTCCGCCGTGTTCTGTTGTCATCCCTTGAAGGTTTCGCTATCACTTCTGTGAAAATCGATGGAGTTTCACAAGAATTCTCTTCCATTACAGGTGTTATGGAGGATGTTACTGATATCGTCCTCAATTTGAAACAAATCCGTTTCAAAAACAAAATAGAGAACAATAACTCCGAAAAAGCTAGAATCGTAATTGCTGGTCAGGATACTTTTACTGCCGGTGATATGAATAAATATTTGAACTTCTTCCAAGTCCTAAATCCAGAACAACTTATTTGTCGTATGGAACCTAATATCAGACTTGAAATGGAGATCACTATTGATAAAGGAAGAGGATATGTTCCTGCTGAAGAAAATAGATCTCTTCACGAAGGTATTGATATAATTTCAATAGATTCTATCCATACTCCAATCAAAAATGTGAAATATGTTGTTGAAAATTTCCGTGTAGAACAAAGAACTGACTTTGAAAAGCTTATTATGGATGTAACTACTGATGGTTCTATTCATCCTAAAGATGCTTTAAAAGAAGCTGCTAAAATTTTAATTCAACACTTTGCACTTTTCTCAGATGATAAAATTTCTCTAGATGCTCCTATTCAATCAGGAGATACTGGTGGAGATGATCTAGATGAAGCTTCTCTTGTCATTCGTCAAATCCTTAAATCAAAATTAGTTGATATGGATTTGTCTGTACGTGCATTGAACTGTTTGAAATCAGCAGAATTAGAAACATTAGGTGACTTAGTGGCAATCCATAAAAGTGACCTACTTAAATTCCGTAACTTTGGTAAAAAATCTTTATCTGAATTAGAAGATTTGGTTAAAGCTAAAAGTTTGGAATTTGGAATGAATATAGCAAAATATAAATTAGATAAGGAATAAGAAATGAGACACGCGAAAAGAATCAATCATTTAGGTAGAACAAGTTCTCACAGAGCTGCAATGCTTTCAAATATGGCTGCATCTTTGATAAAACACAAAAGAATTTCTACTACTTTAGCTAAAGCTAAAGAGTTGAAACAGTATGTAGAACCACTTGTTACTCGTAGTAAAAACGATACAACTCACTCAAGAAGAATGGTTTTCTCTTATCTTCAAGATAAATATGCCGTTACTGAATTGTTTAGAGATATCGCTCAAAAAGTAGCTGATAGACCCGGTGGATATACCCGTATTTTAAAAACCGGTTTCCGTCAAGGTGATAACGCAGAAATGTGTATTATTGAGTTAGTTGATTATAACGAAACTTACACTGTAAAAGAAGAAAAGAAAACAACAAAAACTCGTCGTAGCCGCGCTAAAACTGCTCCAAAAGCAGTTGAAGCCCCTAAAACTGAAACTACTCCTGTAGCTGAAGTTGAACCTACAACTCCTGAGGAAACTCAAGAATAGTTTTTGAAAAACAATTAAAAAAAGGGTATTCTTTTATAGAGTACCCTTTTTTTTTATTTGCATCGTTTATAAATATAAGTTTGAATCGCCATAACTTAAAAAGCGGTAATCATTTTCTAAAGCGTGTTGGTAAATTGTTTTCCAGTAATCTCCTAAATAGGATGATATTAAAAGCAATAAGGTGCTTTGTGGTTGATGAAAATTAGTGATAATACCTTGAGCAATTTTATGCTGATACCCTGGAATAATCATTAAGGAAGTTTCTCCTAATAAATGATCTAATTTATTCAAATTGAGATAGTCAAGAATCGATTGTAATGCAAACAATTTACTTACTTCATTAATTTTTAATTCTTGATCATAAACTTCCCACTGTCTTACTGAAAATGGATTTTCCAATTTTAAAAATAATTTAGCCCCCATTATAAAAATCGATTCCAAAGTTCGAACTACAGTAGTACCTACAGAGATTATTCTTTTATCATCAAAATCTAATAATTTTTGAATCATTTCTTTGGATACAATGATCTGCTCCTGATGCATAAAGTGATCATTGATAAATGTAGTTGAGACCGGTTTAAAAGTTCCTGCTCCAACATGTAAGGTAACCCAAAACGTATCGATTTCCTTTTTCTTAAGAGATTCAAAAACCTGATCTGTAAAATGAAGTCCTGCAGTTGGAGCAGCTACAGAACCATCATGCTTTGCATAAATGGTTTGATATCTGTTTTCGTCAGTTTGATCAGCCTCCCTTTTAATGTAAGGAGGTAATGGCATCTTTCCATAAGCATCTAACCACTCTGAAAAGGATACATCTTCTTCCCATGAAAAAGTAACTAAAAAGGAAGAATCATCAAAAAATTGTTTTGTCGATAAAATGGGTATTACTTTATCACCAATATTTACTAGAAAAGAAATTGGAGCTTTCCATTTTTTTGCATTTCCAATAAAACATTTCCAGGTTACCTCTCTTTTCTGTTCAAAAGATTGAGATATAATGGAAGTAGGATAGACTGGTTCTAGACAAAATATTTCAATTCGAGCGCCGGTAGTATTGTAAACAATTATTCTGGCATGAATAACTTTGGAATTATTAAAAACGAGCACATCATGATTAGATAGAAAAGAAGATAAATTCTTAAATGTTGAGTCCTGAATAGCTTTATTATTATAAACCAATAATTTGGATTCATCCCTAATTTCCTTGGGGAAAAATGCTATTTTTTCATCCGGTAGATCATAATTAAAGTCTGAAATATTTATCTTTGGGATTGCGATCATAAGGATCTGTATTAAGATATTTAAAAAAAAACACTAACAAATGATAGTGCTTTTGTGTCCTCGGGGGGGCTCGAACCCCCGACCCATTGATTAAGAGTCAATTGCTCTACCTACTGAGCTACGAAGACATGAGTGCAAAAATACAATTTTTTTCTCAAAAAAAAAAGGGGCCGAAGCCCCTTTTTTCATTTTATTTTTGAATTAACATTTTACGTGTTAATTGAGTGTTGTTTAGGTAAATAGTGTAGAAATAGATTCCGGAAGCCCAATTTGATGTATTAATTTCAATATTATTATCTCCAAATTCTGCATCTATTGAGGTATTATATAACAATTGCCCTTCAGCAGAATGGATTTTAAGATCTGCTTTACCAGGAATAGTTGTATAGAATGGAATTTTTGTTGTGTTAGAAGCTGGGTTAGGAATATTTTGACCTAAGACAATTCCATTTTGTATAGTTAAATTATCATCAATACCAACTGTAGTACAAGCAACAATAGTATTTCTGTTGTTATTAGAAAACTCATCATTGATTGTAGTCGCTTCAGCTTGGAATTGTAAATAACTAAATAGTTCAGGAACTACAATACCTTGATTGAATTGATAAACCATTGTTTCACCAGGATTAAGAATTCCGGTCCAAAGTTCATCAGGTATAGTTTGGATGATCGTGCCTATACCGGCATTGAAGTTGATGTTAAAGGTTAAAATTGGAACTCTACCCACATTTTTAAGGATTACCCTTGGTCTGATTGTATCACCTTTGATAACACAATCTTCAGTTGAAACCATAAAGTCAACAGGATATTCGAATCCCATAACAGCTAAATCGGCCTTACCATGTGTGATACTGATATCATCAATAGCTGGGTCAATTTTACCCGATCTTCCGGTTACAATAAATCTAATACGTGTATTTTCGTCAATTGGATTCATTACAAACGCACGTTTTGAATATTGATCAGCAACAATGTTAAGATTATTTCCCGTATGAGTTCTGCCAATAATTGAATCCATTCGGATATAATATTCACCAGAACCAATTTCAACATAGAATTTACATGTAGCAGTAGCAGCTCCAAAAATGTGTTCATAATAGCTCATTTCACAAGGATATCCATCTTTATAGTGTAGATCTAAACAACCGGTAGATAAAGTAGCAATAGCTGCTGTACTTGAGTTAGCAGGAGCAGATACAACGGCATATTGACCAAGATATTGAATACCTGTAGCGAATAAAGAATGGTCATAAAAAGGACCAGCCTGAGGAGCATTTGTTGTTCCTAATGAATCTACATCCCATTTAAAAGTAGTGTGTGTTGTTGATGGATACCAGAATGCTGGGAATGGATCATCAGCACCTGAGATATATTCCGTTTGAGCATCAAATGAAACACTAATAGGAAGGTTAAATTGTTCAATACTAGCAACCCGACAAGTCGAGTTTGCAATGTTGTTGATTGTAAACTGGTCAGTAGCATATTGAATATTAATAGCTACACTATAATTACCAACTGCACTTAAATTTACATTGTGAATAGTTGCAATAATAGTATCCCATTGAGTTACTGTACCTGATGTAAGTTGAATGGTATAGTTTGAATTAACAGGACCCGTGATCACTGCATTTATTGTTAATGGTGCAGAAGGCGTAAATACAAGATCTGAACTACCAAAGTTCTTAATAACTACTTTAATCTTAGCATTAGCATCTAAACAAACATTTCCAGATGGATGTAAAATGTAAGTTGAACCTGGGTCAATTGGATATGGATCAGCAATATCAACTGCATAATCTTCAATCTCACCATTTAACAAATCAGAACATGGAATATTCCCTGTTAATGCTTGTGTAGAAGTGATAACTCTTAATCTGGTTAAACCTGTTTCTGCACTGATATCAACAGCATTTGTAAATCCGGTTGTTGTGGCATTGGATTGATTTACAAGTGTAGGAGTAGGAACAGCTAATTTTGAGAATATCATTTCGTTTGCTGTGAATTCATTATCTCTGTTCATATCTAAATAAACATATTTGTATAAAACAGAACCTGAATTTGTGGTAAATGAGTTAACGATAGTTATTGGGAATGATTGACCTCTGACAACAAAACCAGGACTTACAGTTTCTGTAAAATCGGAATACATACCATTTCCTGATACAGAAACAGGGCATGAAAAGATTGGTGTACCTGGGCCATTATCAATACCAGCAAAAGTGAACTTGCTAATATGAGCTCCTGTAGTATCTCTTGCTCCAATAACAACAATAGGTGCACAAGGATCATCTTTCTTTAATTGAATTTTTATAGTATCATTACTATGGAATAAATCTTGACTATGTCTAACATAAACCATAAAAGGATGTGAAAAATAAACATCACTTAAATCAACGGGTGTTGAAAATGTAAAGTTTGTTGAAGCTCCTGGAGCAATGGCACCAGAGAAGGTTTGTTCAACAGGTGGATTATTTCCAAATTTATAACCCACAGTAAATCCATTTGCATTAGATGTTCCATGGTTAACAATTGTAGCTGATACCAATTGGTTAGCTGGATAGTTGTTATTTGGTGTAATAGGTGTTATAATATTTGTTACATCCAAATCAACAGATGGAATGGTTGGATTTAAAGTGATATTCGATTTAGGAGATTCACATGTATAATTTATAGAAAACCAAACATTTAATCTTTGAGTAGTCGTATTGGAAAATGCAACTGAACCTCCTGTATATGCACCACCTCTATAGATAACCAACCCACTTGCACTGTTGGTGTATCTGAATGTTGGAGCAGGAACAATATTTAGATCATTTAGATTAGCTTCTCCGAAACAATTATGTGATGTAAGAAGCAATAAATTATTTCCGGTGTAATAGAAACCTCCCGGGATTGGTATTTTAAACCAACCTATTCTAAAATTTGGAGTACCATTATAAATTAATTTTGCGCCATTTAAGAAAAAGTTATTCCAGTCGTATGTCCCGGTTGAAACTGAATTAGAATCAGTATTTTTTAAATAAAATTGAATTGGGAATGAACCAGTTACGTTATTATTAATATAAACAGCAATAGTATCAATGTATCCAACATAACCCCCTAATTCATTCTTTTTATATAAAACGATACCTTGAGATTCTGTGTTTGTGAAGACAAATGGTAAAGCACCGGAAGTAGTACCATTACCCATTATTGAATCTTTTTCAAAACCAACTGAAATTATTTTTCCATTGTACTTATAACTAGTAGGAGCGTAGATATTTGGAGTAGTAAATGAAGTGCCTGTAGCTAGAGGAGTAACTCCGGTAGCGTCGTAAAAATTAATTTTATTTAATGGTGAACCATTGTTTAAAGCATGAGTTAAAGGAGAAATAGTGTAAGGTTGACCATAAGGTACAGTATAGGTTATATTTGCTGGTGCAACAGGATTTGCAGGAATTCTTAATTCACCACTAATAGTATCATTTAATCGATATGGGAGATATGAAGGACTAACAGCATCGGTAAATATCTCATAATTATAGATTCTATTTTGCAACGTTGAACCTAATGCAGCAGTTTTTGTAAATGGTATATTAAATGTGGGTTGAGGTGAAGAAGGTGGTAAAGGTAGTCTTTGTACAGGTGCAAAAGGCACAACGATAGTATCAACAACTGTAATGTTTGTTGTTCCTGTAAACTTGGATGTTACTTTAAAAGTTGATCCAGGTATTAAAACAGAATCAGTATTGTTATAGTTAACAACTAAGGTTGGATTCATTAACCCACAGGTAAAAGATATTGGATAAACCAATGAGTTTGTTTTTAAGTCGTGATTATTTGTAGGGACTACAACATTAATTGTAATTGGAATTCTTTTTGTAATACAGTTTGGAGCACTACCCGGAGTTTTTGCAGTCATGTAATAGAATGAAGTATCATAAAGGTTTGTAGTAGTATAGGAAAGCACCCCATTTCCACCTGATAGTGGTGATGTTGAAGTATTAGAATCATAAAAATAATATTGAGTAACTCCAGAAACACCCGGACTTACCTGGAATGTTTGAGTGAAGTTTCCGTAATAAGTTAACTGATCTGGAATGGTTACTGTTTTTGTTGATTTTATGGATCCTCTTAAAGTATCATTCAACCTAAATATAACTGTTTCATTAACTAAATCAGAAGTTGCAATAAATTGGATGGTTCTATCAGCTGTTGGTGCACTAAAGTTGTAAGTTTGTGTAAAAATAACTTCTTTCTCTTCTAGTGGTGCAAAAGAATCTGTAATTAAATGAGTAATCCAAGTATAGTTTCCTGTAGCTCCATCTCTAAAACCGGCTTTAGCCAATACTTTATTCGCTGGAATAGATTTATCTAATAGATTTTTGTATACAACTTTAATATTTTCATCATATAACGCACAATTAGTTGTTGCTTGTGGCATGGTCACAGGGTAATTAAATGCTTGTGTTTCAATATCATAAGTTGGTTTATCAGGAACATGAAGTTGAACTGGTATTTTTTCACTAGCACAAGTCATATCTGCTACATAAAATTTCATTACCCAACGATTTGTTGTTGGAGTTCCCCAAGTACCGGTGAAATTAGAATTATTACCGGATTTGGATTGAACTTTATTAGCAGAAGAAGTAATTTTAAAAGAAGGGTATGTGGCTCCTCCGGAGATTGTACCACAGTTGGTTCCACCACAATTAGACTCAGTGTATATTAAGATATTCCCTGAAGTATAATTCAATGGTTTAACAATGGGGAATTCAACCCATCCAGCAGTATTAAAGTAATTTTGGGCGTCTAAAACTATTGTAGCATCAGCAATTTCATTATCCCAATCAAATATATCGGAAGATTTTAATGTGTCTAAATCAGTTTGTTTGATGTAGATCTTTATTGGAATACCTAAAATACCATTTGCAACTGTGTTAACATTAATAGCAATCTTAGCAATAACTCCATAATTTCCAATTTCAGACTGTTTGTACAAAATACGTCCGCGAGAGAATCCTGTTGAAAAATTAAAAGGAGATGCATTGTTAGGTGTAGATACTGTTCCTACTGTTGGAGTATATAATACACCTGGAGCAACAGATACATAATAAGTTGTATCATAATAAATTAGATTTGGAGTAATATAGGGGCCAGGACCTTGATATAATGGTCCAACATATTGATTGCCTAATTTTGTAAACCATTGTACGATTCCAGGGTTAATTTGAGAAGGAAGTTGTGCTGTCAAAGTTCCTGGTGTAGAATAATTGACAATAATGGTATCTGCAACTATTGGTTCAAAAGATTTTCCTTTTGATACTATAAGGTTTTGGATTGTGTCATTAAAACGAATAATATCTGTTTGAACAGGATTAGCCCATATCTTTAAAGTATAATTACTATCAATATTAATTTGATGATTGGTAAAATCGTATGTTGCATTAAATGAAAACGATCTAATTTGGTGGCTGAATAAGGTATCATTAAGAGTTTCAGTTACTATAGGCCCATTATTTACAGTATAGTGGAAAACTGCTCCGGGAAGAATATGCTTTGGACCATTGTTTGCAATCCTTATTGTAATTGGTTCCACAACTAAATCACAATTTGAAATCGGATTTAATATGGATAAAATGGCCAATTCTTTATCAATTTTTGGGGCTAAATTTGCCCCTATCATTAACCTTCCTACAGTTTGAGCAGTATAGGTTGAATCATCATTCAAATAATAGAATGTTGCACTTCTTGTTGGAGATTCATATTGAGCAGTTAAATAATAACCAGGATCAATCATTTCAATTCCGGCATAAAACTCAGTTGATGTAGATGTTAAAGCTAAGTTATTTAAAGGTAAAATAGTCCATGTATTAACCATATCCGCAGTCATCATTATTGTGTCTGATGTAGTAATAATTTCACCTGCAGGATTAGAAATAAATGCTCTAATTCTCTTTCCAACCATTTCTAAAGAGTTTGTTGGATAAAAATTAACAGATGTAACAATTAATGTGTCAGCTACTTTGTATTTAACAGCTGCTTTAATTGGAGTACTACTTCCAAAATTAATTAAATAATTGGAACTATCTGCATAAGCAACACTTTCATTATTGGTTATTAAAATGGCATTATTCGTATTGTTGATATTGTTATCATCAGTTTGACAAGTAATCTGAATATTATTATTTCCATTATTTAATAAATGAGCGCCATTAAAAGTAGCGAAAGCTTGACTATTATAGATTAATGAAGAAATAGTATCTGTTTCAGTATATGTATTGTCTCCAGTTATATTTAGAGTAACTACAACATTATTTTGAATATTTCTTCCCTCATTTGTTATTAATGCTTGAATTTCTGGAGAAGATTGAACTTCTGTTGGCCTTAATTGTGTAGTATAAATATTCTCTACTGCACAATCATTGTTAAATATTTTTCTTACTCTAACTCTATCAATATTAATGTTATTACCAACTTTACTTCTTGCTTCAAATGAAATAAATACACATCCGTTTGATGCATAAGAAGTTAAATCGTAAGTGTATTTAACCCAGGCTGGAAGTGTATATCCCGTAATAGTTGCAAATCCACGTTTTAGAATAGTATCCGTTGTATTTGTTGGATTTGGCACCTCAGGTCTGATTGGAGTCCATGTTGTGCCTCCATTTGTTGAAATTTTTACGATAATTCCTTCTTGATTATAGGCAGCAGATGAGGATCCATTATCATGAGCATACCAGATTTCAAGTATAGGGTTAACACTATTCGTTAAATCCATAACAGGCATCGTAATTCTTGATACTGTGTTAGTAGCGAAGTTCTTAGCATTAAAATGTAATCTTCCGGTACCATATACAGGAGCTATTGTTGGATTTGTACCAACTCCTTCTTGGAAGCTCCAGTTTCCAGCACCGCTTATCTGTTGAATCTTCCAATTTAATGTAGTTCCATTTGAGAAATTTTCATCATATACTGCGAAAGCAGGTGCAATTACTTCAAGCTTGAATGGTACAGTCATCGTGTCATTATTTGGTCTTTCATCACCTGCATAAGATATGATAAATGTAAAATTAATATTGACATTATAAGGTATTGCAATACTCGGATTAATCGTAATATTAGAATATTGATTAGGAGATAATGTGCCTGTATTAATTGTAAATGTATTGTTTAATGTCAAACCACCAGTTGCAATTGCTCTAATTGTAGCAGGTGTATTGGCAAAATTTACAGTTGTACATCCAAAATTAAACACCTTTAAAGTTATTGGATAGTTGCTTTGTGGACAACTTCCAATTGAAGGAGAAATAAGTCCAGTTAAAGCTAAATCTTTTGGTGGAACATAAGTTCTATAACATCCTCTATGAGTTACTTCACAAGATCTTAGGGAATCTAGAATGTCATCATATACGAGTGAATTTAGAGGGCACTCAAAACCGGAATAGTCGCTTAATTTTAATGAAGTGGATAGATCAATAAATGAGGGTGCTAAGGTAATAGTAGATGTATCTTTTCCAACACCTAATCCATATTGCCACTCACTTAATGTATTTCTTACTACAGTATAATATCCAATCGGACCATCAGAATGATAAACATTGAAATCAGAAACTAAAGTCGTAGGGTTTACAAAATAATAAATTGGGTAATTTTGATTAGTTAATGATAAACAATCATTTACTAATATATTATTTAAAAATGAAATATTAGCGCCTGAAGTATGGTAGTAACAGGCTGTTATTCCTAAATTTACAAGTGAATAAAGTCGAATTGAATTGTGTAAATAATTCATTTTAGTACACAAAGTATTATTGATACCATAAGTACTTGCTAATATTGCCTTACCTCTAATTTCATTGTTAGTTATTAATGTGCTATCACTAGAGTTGGAAACATTATTCAAATTAATACCCACATTCAAGTTAATATTTGCAAATACTTTGTTTTTTGAAATTGATAAAGTTTTGGTTGATCTTTCAATATGAATACCGGTATATCTTTGTGTACTGTTTGCAGATTGAGTTGTTTGGTTTTTGTCTACAGTTACAATATTAGTATAATTTGTAAATATACCATAATGGGTACTATTAGTAATATTGGAATCTAAAGCTAAAATGTGGTTTTGTTTAGCAGCAGTACCTAAATAATGGATACCATAAACACCTCCATTGATAATATTATTTCTAAGTTCAACAGTATCAACAGATGTACCTGTTGATGCAGCTATTCTGGAAATTCCAGAATACAGGTTAGATGTTGTGGAGGAATTTTCAACGTTAATGATACAATTGGTTACTTTAATGTTTGTATTTCCATTACCAGTGAAGAATACTCCTCTAGACCAAGTTGATCCTGTTTTGCCTTGTAATGTTAATTTATTTAAGTTAAAGTGTTTTACTCCGTCGAAAGTTACTGCCCCTCTAGATGAATTTGTTCCATTATCTACAATAATAACATCAGCAGGATTCCCGGTAGCTGATTCAAAAGTGAGTGTATTTGTTGCAGATTGACCATTAAATAAGGAGTTAAAATAAAAATAACTACTACTATAAGTCCCCGGTGCTAATTTGGCAACAATTGGTCCATTCATACCACAATTTTCCAACGTGATGAAAAATGAAGTGATATCGGAAAAATTAGCCCCTGTACCCCCGATAGTTAAAGGACCACTTAAAATGGCTGCACATCCATATCGAATATATTGTGTACAAATGGAATCAGTAGGGTAATTGTTTAAACTTCCATTTCTATGTGTAACACAAACCCTTATAGTATCCCAACCAAGTACAGGATTAATGGTCCCAATATTTACCGTGTCCAGAAAATCAAGACAGAAGGGTCTTATAGGGTTAAAATCATTTATTGAAGTCCAATTGTAAGTAGGGTAAGGAACATTATTGACAGTCATCGTAATGGTCGCACTCGTCATTGGAGTATTAGTAGCCCTATTCTTAATAATAACTTTAATTGAATCAGGTGTTCCAACCTGATGCGAGAACGGGATGTTATAGAATCCAACTGCTTTTGCTCCATTTGAGGTAGTGCCTGCCGTACTCTGAACGACCGTAAACATTGTATCTAACCGAATAGCCGGATTACACGCAGAGTCTCTTGCTGTAATGTAATATCTGACAATATTTCCATTACATTGTTGAGGTATAACCCATGAATATAGAGTTGGATTTATAACAGTTTTAGGTGCTAAAATATAAGGGCCACCATTTTCATTGTAGTATAACTTAACTGAATCAGGAATAGTGTAATTAGTAGGCCTATCAGTTACATTAGCTTTGATTGTGTATGGACCGAAATAATTTACATTGTTGATTACAAGTGGAGCAGCCAAGCTTATTTTTGGACGCACTAACTCTTTGTTAGAAGCTACAATTCTGACATCATCAATAAACCAACCTGTAAAAAGTTCGATAATTCCGGATCTTCTTATTATAAATTTGATTTCAAAATATCCGCCATTTCCTCCATTAATATAATCTGTAAGTTCAATCATCTCATTTTTCCACCATGAATTGGTAGGTTGAGCATTGATATTACCGCTTTGCCATTCAGGATAAACATTTTGTGTAAATTTATTGTAGGTAATAGCTGTTCCGGTAGCATCTCCATAATAATGAGAAGAAGTAGCTGAAAATGGAAGTTGTTGCCAAATTGTAAAAGTATTTCCGGGTAAAGTATATCTATACCATATCTCAGCATCATCTAAAGTATGAATCTTGCAAATATGTTTGAAAGATAAATATACTTTGTTCCTTCCCGGACTAAAAGGGATTGAGTCAATATATGCTGGTGATTCCTGAGCATCATAATCGTAAAGAGGTGAGTGATAACATTTTGATGGTGAGGCATATAACGTATCAATCAGAAACCAATCATCATTTGGCGCGTTATTTAGTGGAATTGATCTCATTTTATGAGTTGGACCATCAAAATTTTCAAAGAACAACGTCACTGAATCCGCACATTGAGCTAATGCGGCAAATGTTGATGAAATCATTAAGATTGTAAAAATTAATCTTTTCATAATCAAAGCTTTAGATTGTATAATAGGTTAAAAATTTTCAAAAAATTATGGAGTTTTCCAATGGCAAAGATATAAAAAAATGCTGAATAATCAAGAGTTTACCCCTTGATTATGATGAAAAAATGATGAATGTAGAACCATTTTCTATATATTTGCCAATATTTTGCAAAAATGATGAATTATTTTAAAACACTCTTAGATCAATTTCCCTTTCCTCTATTTCTTGCACCAATGGAAGAAGTTACAGATTCTAGCTTCCGTTTGATCTGTAAATCGTTCGGTGCCGACTTCCTGATTTCTGAATTTGTTTCTTCAGAAGCCCTTATTCGGGATGTGGATAAAAGTTTTAAAAAGTTGGCATTCTCCGAAAATGAACGCCCATTCGGTATTCAAATCTTTGGGCATGATGAACACTCTTTGATAAAAGCTGCTCTCATTGCAGAAGAACAAAATCCCGATTTTATAGACATTAACTGGGGCTGTCCGGTTAAAAAAGTGGTTGCAAAAGGTGCCGGTTCTGCTATTTTAAAAGATATTCCGAAAATGATCCGGCTTACAAAATCTGTTGTGGATGCTGTTAAATTACCCGTTACAGTCAAAACACGCCTGGGTTGGGATCAAACTGATAAACCGATTGTTGAAGTATCAAAAAAACTTCAAGATGTAGGCATTCAAGCGATAACGATTCATGGTAGAACAAGATCACAACTTTACTCTGGAGACGCAGATTGGACATTAATTGGTGAAGTTAAAAACTCCCCTGATATAATTATTCCGGTAATAGGAAATGGTGATATTAACACTCCTCAAAAAGCTTTAGATTTTAAAAATAAATATGGTGTGGATGCAATCATGATTGGTAGAGGAGCGATCGGAAACCCCTGGATTTTTAGAGATATTAAATCTATTTTAAATCAAGAGCCCATTTCAATTCCAACTATTCAAGAAAGAATTGACATTGTAATTCATCATTTACAAGAAGCGTCAATTATCAAAGGCGAAAAAAGTGCTGTCCTCGAAATGAGACGCCACTATGCCGGCTATTTTAAAGGAATCTATAATTTTAAACCTGTTAAAATGAAACTCATGACTGCCCTTTCTATTCAAGAGTGTCAAGAGGCTTTGAACTTACTGGAATCCGAATCTCCTGACTGCTAATCAATACATTTGAGTCTGCAGGTGCCGTTTTAAATTCCAGATTTTGATATTTTAGATTATAAATAATATCTATTACTTTTTTAATCTCAATAGATTTGGTACAAAAAACAATCTCGGTGTATTTTTGTTGTTTTATTTTTTTTAATAAACTAGCTTCAGAAATATTAAAATCGCAAAGGGAATCAATAATCTCAGGCTTTTTATCATTCAATTGAGTCAAAAATGTAACGCGTTGTGTCTCTTCAAGGTCTCCGATTATTAATATTTTTCTGGTTGTATCAGATCCAAAATAGAATTGTTTAATTTTAAGTTTATGTAATAAGTATCGAATAGAGTTCATTGCAATAGTAGTCCACATGGCTCCTAAAACGATTATGGCTCTAGAATATCTCGATGTTTCAGGTAATAGAGAGTAAAAGATTAAAATACCAATAGTTCCAATTAAAATTCCCCGATTGGTTTTTTGTAAAGAGAACGGTTTCTTATACCCTTTTGTGATCGCTATAGATAAGATCCAGAGTATAATGTACAAAGGAATAAATAGATATCGGTAAATATCCGGATAGGGTGAAATCAACACTTTTTCTTCCCAATATTTGGCTAGTAACAACATACCGGCATAAACTACTGCAAAATCTAAAAATGGTAAAAGCAATTGTAAATATATTCTTTTGATAATGGCCATTGAAGCCCTAAACCAAATGGCAAAAGTGATGACGATATTGAATAAAAAGATATTTTTTTGAGCAAAATGTTTTTTAACAAAAATCTGCATGGCTCTATAGAAAACCAACACATAATTGATAGATCCTTTTTTGGTGCTCTCCCCTTTATAATGGATAATTCTGGCTTTAGGGAAATAGATGTTTTTATACCCGGCTTTTGTAACTCTGTAAGACAAGTCCACATCTTCTCCGTACATGAAAAAATCTTCATCTAAATAGCCTATTTGATCCAATACGGTTTTCCGAAGCATCATATAGGCACCGGATAATACTTCAACCTCATGAATTTGATCATGATCCAAATAGGTGAGATGATAAGATCCAAATTTTTTTGAATTTGGGAATAATTTTGACAACCCAAAAATCTTATAAAAGGCAACAGAAGGGATCGGTAAAGCTCGCTTAGATTCCGGCAAAAACTCCCCTTTACCATTGATCATTTTCACCCCTAAACTTCCAACATCTTGATTTTCATCCATATATTGTATGCAATCAATAAATGTTTTTTTTTCAACTAGAGTGTCAGGATTTAAGAGTAAAATGTATTCCCCTTTAGATTCTTTGATGGCTATATTATTTGCTTTCGAGAATCCGGTATTTTGTTCATTTACAATTAATTTGACACCAGGAAATTCGGTTTGTACCATTTTAACTGAATCATCAACAGAGTTATTGTCAACTACAAATATTTCTGTTTCAATAGAATTAATAGCATCATATACAGACAATAAGCACTGTCTTAAAAAGTGTGAAACATTGTAATTTACAATAATGATGCTGAGTTTCATGGTTAATCTATGTAAGCAATAACCGTTTTCTTGGAAGTTACTTTATCTCCAACTTTTACATTCAATCTATAATTTAAAGGTAAAAACATATCCACTCTTGATCCAAATTTGATGATTCCCATCTCTCCACCTTGAGCCGCATCAGCATCCTTCTTGACATAAGATACAATGCGCCTTGCTACAAAACCCGCAATTTGCCTGAATAATACTTCATCTCCATTTTTACTCTTAACAACGACGGTGTTATGCTCATTATCTTTTGATGCTTTAGGTAAGCTGGCCACTAAATGTTTGCCCGGATGATATGCGACATAAGATACTTTTCCATCAATAGGGTAGGTGTTCACATGTACATTTAAAGGAGACATGAAAATTGAAATCTGAAGTCTTGAGTCTTGGAAATACTCATCTTCAATGCTTTCTAGAATTTGAACAATTGTACCATCAGCAGGACTTACAACTCCGTTGGGTACACGGTTCACGATTCGGCCAGGGACTCTAAAAAATCGTATGATTAAAAAAAGAAATAGGACAAACCCTAAATAAATAATTATATCTAAAAAAGTGGGAGTATGTTTATTAATTTTTTCATATCCAAACAGCACTAGGGCTACAAAAAGTGTTGAAATCAATATCGTATTGATCCCTTCTTTGTGTATTCTCATTGATTATCTTTAAATTTATGGTAATTGATATAAAATGTAAGTATTTATAGGCGTGTAATCAGGTGATTCTCTTGTAATGATTCTTAAAGGAAATTTTTCATCATCTAAGAAATATTGGTATGAAATACTAACCTGTTCAGTAATATTATCGTTTACAAAACTTTCGGTATAATTTGAAAGCTTGTTGTTTACAGAATATCCCTGTAATCCTTTATATACGTAAGAAAGTCCATAAAATGGATTAAATGACAAAGTGTCATAAGCCAATAACTGAGTCGTTCTTACTGAGTATTCAGGATAAACTTCTTCTACCTGAGTGATATTATTTCCGGTATAAGTAATTTTCCGATCACAATGTAAAGTCAAGGATTTAGATCCATTTTTCTTATAAATATTGTATACAACTTCATTAGATCCAATAATTCTATTGTATAAAGGAGCCTTAGCAATTTTTTCAAATCCTGTAAAATAATTTACATCATAATATTCAACAATTCTTGTAATTTTTGTAGATTCAAGATCTCGGTTAAAAACAAGTTCCATTCTAACTGTCCCATCCATGGTATATACCATTCGTTGAACCAGTTTGTTCAAATAATAAATTTTAACAGATTCAGTATATAACGCACTGGAGTGTTCAATTACATCAACTGTTTTATCATCATTATACGTAAATTTAAAAAAATAGTGAGCACTATCCGCTTCACTGTAGTCATCAATGCTGGTTAACATATCTTTTTTATCATAGACAAATGTTTGGTCAGGATCCCCAACTTCACTCACTTCCCATATTTTGTAGATTTTATGTTTGGTTTGATAAATATCCTCATCTTTGTCACAAGAGATAAAACTTGCTATTAAAGAACTGAAAACCAAGAAGTACACTATTTTTTTCATATTCATTGATTTGATAAAACGACTTATAACGTGCAAAAATAATAAAAAAAAATCACTAATATCCTTAATGTTTAAAAAAAATAGTATTTTGAATATCTTTTCAATTCAATTTATAACCATATTATTTTAGCTTTTATTGTATTTTTGCATTTTTAACACCAACTGTGGATACATTGACCCAAAAATATGCGTTTATTATCGATTATTTTTCTAAAAATAATCCCGATGCTTCATCAGAACTAATCTATGATAATCCATATCAATTGCTTGTAGCCGTAGTGCTTTCCGCTCAATGTACCGATAAAAGGGTTAATATGATTACGCCCCATATTTTTCAGAAATACCCTACAGTTGAAGATCTATCAAAGGCCACAGAAAGGGAGATTTTTGAACTTATTAAATCATGCTCTTATCCTAATAATAAAACGAAACATTTGGCCGGTTTATCTAAGAAAATTGTTTCAGATTTTAATGGGAAAGTACCCCAAACCTTAGATGATCTTATTCAACTTCCCGGAGTGGGTAGAAAAACAGCTAATGTAATTCTTTCTGTTATTTACAATCAACCTGCAATGGCCGTCGATACACACGTTTTTAGAGTTTCTAATCGTTTGGGAATTGTTAAAAACTCTAAAAATCCCTACGAAACTGAATTGCAATTAATGAAACATTTCCCTGCAGAGATTGTTCCGGTGGCTCACCATTGGCTTATTCTCCACGGAAGATATATATGTACCGCCAGAAATCCAAAATGTGAAAATTGCGGGCTAACTTCTGTTTGTGATTTTTTTAAAATTAAATCTTAATATACTCAATTATGAACGACAATGATTTTAATGTTGGAACTCGGATTGATCATCCAAAATATGGAATAGGGATCATCAGTAAAAACGATACTGTAACTTTTAAAGCTATCTTCGTTAGAGGTGGAGAAGTCGAATTCTCTAAACTAAATGCAGACTTTGATGTTCTAGATCCAAATGAATCGGATATCAAAACACCTAAAGTTAACCTTAAAGAGATGGAGATCATTTTAAAGTCGATTCTGGATAAATACAACGGTCTACAATATAAAGTACCTCTTGGAAAAAAATGGGAGGGGGGAACCATGCTCCTTCAACCCGGTAATCCCGACCTTAAACCTAAAGAGATTCCAATCGATGGTTTCTTCCATAAAATTGTGATGATGAGGGATCGCCTTAGAGTCTTAGAACAAAATATCAATAGTCATCCCGTTCTTACCGATGAGGAAAAATTGAATATTCAACAATATATTACAAGATGTTATGGAACTATGACTACATTTAATATATTATTTGACGATAAAGAAGATTTTTTTGTTGGAAATAAGAGTTAGTAAATCTTTTTTTTAATTCAAATAAATCCAAATATTGAACAAAAAAATTATATATCTAATTGAAATACAGATAAATAATAAATTATTGAAATATTTTATAAATAGATTAGGATTAATCAAAAAAAAGTTGTATTTTTGCAGCCCTAAAACTTAGAATAATAACCATATAATTATACGAGGAAATGTCAAGAGTTTGTCAATTAACAGGAAAAAAAGCGATTGTTGGAAATAATGTTTCTCACTCAAATATTAAAACCAAAAGAAAATTTAACCCAAATCTTCATCAAAAAAAGATTTTTGTTCCTGAATTAGGTGGTTGGGTGATGATGAAAGTTTCTGCAAAAGGAATCCGTAACATTACTAAAAATGGTGCTTGGAATTGTATTCTTGAAGCTAACAACAAAGGTCTTTTATAACAAACTGTTGTAGAACTGATATAAAATGCTGCACCTCAAGGTGTGGCATTTTTTTTTAATAAAAACACAATAAATTCATGATATTTGCGTATTAAAACTTTCACATTCTATTCATGAAATATTTCGCAAAACTTTTATTGACACTATCACTTCTATTACCTACTTTCTCTTTCTCTTTTGCACAAAATAATACCTCCATTACCGGAAGAATTACCAATCAATATGGTGATCCTATGGAGAATGTTTTCATTTTAGTTTCATCATCTCAACAATCTTATTTCTCCGACAATTCGGGAAATTTTGAATTAATAGTTTTCCCTAACCAAAAAATTGAGATTATCTTTAGACATATTTCTATCGATGATACCACCCTCGTCGTTAATTTAAAACCGGATGAGAAACTGGTGCTCAATATTCAACTTCATATAAAAGATAATAGACTCGGGATTGTCGATTTCAAAGCGAAACATAACGACGGCTACGAAAGAATAAATCCAAATTTAAAGTTTAATCTTCCATCTCCTATGGGTGGTGCTGAATCCATTATTAAAATGTATGCGGGTGTTTCATCCGTTAATGAATTGAGTTCTCAATACAATGTTAGAGGCGGAAATTATGACGAAAATTTGATTTATGTTAATGATATTCAAATTTATAGACCCTTTTTAATTCGAAGTGGGAATCAAGAAGGCCTTAGCTTCGTTAATCTCGACCTTACCCAAAGTGTGAAATTTGCGGCAGGTGGTTTTTCGGCTCAATATGGGGATAAAATGTCCTCTGTGATGGATGTGGAATATAAAACACCCAAAAAATTTGCAGGAAGCTTTTCCATGGGACTACTCGGTGCAACTGCTCATGTGGAAGGTGTTGTGAAGGATTCTACGAAAAAAAGAGACGTCTTTACCTATCTTATTGGCGCCAGATACAAATCTAATGCGTACATTCTTAATTTTTTGGAAACAAAAGGGGAGTATAAACCTCGCTTTTTTGATACCCAAATGTTGCTGAATTGGAATGTTACCGAAAAGTTTTCAATTAGCCTTTTAACAAACTTTGCTATCAACCAATATCTCTATATACCTAAAAACCGAGAATCAGTTTTTGGCTCCATTGATGATGCTAAAAAGTTTGTCGTTTACTACGAAGGTCAGGAAGTGGATGATTATCAAAATTACCTGGGTGGTGTTACTTTTACCTATAAACCTCAACTTAATTCAACCTATAGGGCTATCCTTTCAACTTACTATGCAAAAGAAAGTGAAACGTATGATATTTTATCTCAATATTGGTTGAAAGATGTTGAGATTGACCTCGGCAGCGATAACGAAAGTGTTGTCAATGAGACAACTACAAGAGGTATAGGCTCCTATCGGGAACATGCTAGAAATTCAATCAATGCAATCATTTCTGCCATTGATCTGAGAGCTGAATATAATTTGAAAAAACACTTTGTCTCTATAGGTTTAAAAGCACAAAAAGAGATCATTGATGATCAAATTCGGGAATGGACGATGTACGATTCTTCCGGTTATGTAGTACCTTCAATTTTTTTAATTCCTGGGCAACCGGTTCCGCTAGGTGATCCTTCCAGAATCTTAACATTTGGCGAAGACCATTTTTTAAAAACGAAAAACTATCTGAATACCAATAGAATAACCGGATTTATTCAAGATTTCTGGCGCATTAATGGTGATAGTGCCCGCTTTTCTCTCAACTATGGGGTTCGCTTTCATTATTGGGATTTTAATCATGAATTTACCCTTTCCCCCAGATTGGGAATCCGATATATTCCTGAAATCAAGAGCAATTGGTCATTTTGGTTAAGAACCGGAATCTATTACCAGACTCCATTTTATCGCGAATTGCGCAGACCGGATGGAACTTTAAATCAAGATATTAAATCACAGTTTTCTTATCAAGTGCTTCTTTCTGCAGATTATGATTTTGTATGGTGGAATCGACCATTTAAGTTTACTGCTGAAACCTACTACAAATATATGGATCGCTTGATCTCATACGAAGTGGATAATGTTCGAATAATCTACAGCGGCGAGAATGATTCCAAAGGATATGCAACCGGTATCGATATGAAGTTAAGCGGAGAGTTTATCAAAGGGTTAGAATCGTGGATTACCCTTTCATTGATGAAAACACAACAAAACCTGTATAACGATTATTATACTGATACCTTAGGGAATCAAATAGAAATTGGATATATACCCAGACCAACAGATCAACGTTTTGCGATCAACGTGTTTTTTCAAGACCATATTCCCGGCTATCCGCAACTTAGAGTGCATTTGAACTTTGTGTTTTCCAGCGGGTTACCTTTTATCGCGCCTAATGCAGATAATCCAATAGTAGCATTCAGAAGTCCCTGGTACAAAAGGGTTGATTTGGGTTTTTCATACATATTCCTTCAAAATAACAGAGATCGACTTCAAGATAAATGGAGTTTCCTAAAGAAAGTAAATAACGCAGCATTATATCTGGAAATATTTAATTTGTTAGATATTTCGAATGTATCCTCCTATTCATGGGTTCCCGATTTATCAGGCGTAGTGTATGCAATTCCAAATTCCTTAACCCCAAGGTTGATCAACTTGAAGTTAGCCGTAGATTTTTAATATTGATTTTACCCCTTTTTTTTAGTATCTTTGCGATTCTGATTTTTGAAAAATGAAAAATTTTTGGATCTTATGGCTTGCCCTTGCACTCAACACTGTTGGGTTTGCACAAGATACCTTAAATCCAGCTGATTATAAGATCTTTTATTATCCAAACGGACAAAAATCGAGTGAGGGTTTTTTGGTAAACGGTAAACCCAATGGATACTGGAAATCCTATAACGAAAAAGGGATTTTGGTTTCTGAAGGAAATAGAAAGAATTTTGAATTGGATAGTATTTGGGTCTTTTATAACCCGGATGGAAAACGCTCATCTGAAATTACCTACAAAAATGGCCTGAAATTCGGGAAAAAAACGCAGTATAATGAAGAAGAGTATACTGTTGAAATGTATAATAATGACACGCTAATTCAGAGTTTAAATACCTATTATTCTGATGGAAAACTAAAAAAAACGGTTCCTATTGTAGAAGGTAAAAAGCATGGAATGGAGAAAGAGTTTGATAAAAATGGTCTTGTAATCTCCGTTGCAAACTATTATGGTGGCATATTAACCCGAAGGGAACAGATTAACCGAACTGATAATTTCGGCTTTAAACAAGGCAACTGGAAGTTCTTTTGGTCTAATGGAAATTTGAAAGAAGAGGGAACCTTCTATAACAATAAAAAACATGGTTTCTTTAAGAGCTATGACACTTTAGGCAATTTTATTTCCGTTGAAAAATGGGAAAATGATAATGTTCTTCTGGATGCTCCCGAAACCAAAAAGTTGGAAATGAAAACCGCCTATCATCAAAATGGGAAGCCCTCTATCACAGCTACTTTCTATAAAGGGGTTCCTGAAGGGATCAGACGGGAATACGATACTACCGGCAATGTGATTAAAGGATATATTTTTTACAAAGGCTGGATGAAATATGAAGGGATTACAGATCTAAATGGCAACAGACAAGGTTTATGGAAGGAGTATTATGAAACCGGAGAACTTAGATCTATCGGAAAATATAAAGATTCCAAAATGATTGGAGAATGGAAATTTCTATATCCAAATCAGGAAATTGAAATAATAGGAAGTTATGTTAACGGAAAAAAGGATGGCCAATGGCAATGGATTTATCCTAATAGACAGACTCTTATGGAAGAAAACTGGGATGAGGGTGAAAGAAATGGCTTGTTTGTAGAGTATGATGAAAACGGAAATGTGATCACCAAAGGTAACTACACGGAAGGATCAGAGGAGGGAGAATGGTTTTATGAAAATAGAGGCGCCATTGAAAAAGGAAACTACTTTGACGGTACTAAAAATGGAACATGGAAAACCTGGTTCCCTAACGGTAATTTAGCCTTCGAGATCGAATATGAACAAGATTTATATAATGGAAAATATACTGAATATTGGGAAAACGGAAGAACTAAAATCTCCGGTCAATATACAACCGGTATTCAGGTAGGCATTTGGATTAAGTTTGATGAAGAGGGAAATCCTTCTTTAACAACTACTTATAAAGATGGAAAAGAGATTCAGTGGAATCAATATCAAATTAAAGAGTAAAACCATATACTATAATACGTTAAATCCCGTTAATTGGGTGAAGAAAGTTATAATGAAAAAATTAATTGCTTGTATGCTGTTTGCCCTGATGGGAACCTACGTAACAGCTCAGAATGATACTGTCGAAACTGCGATTACAGATCAAACATTTCAAGATCAACTCATCAAAGAGATGGATGAAATGTTGGATTTGTGGTATATTAAAAGTCAGGTACATAAAGTGATAAGCCCATCCCTTGTGGATGATACCACCGAGGTGGTGTTTTCGGATTCGCTTATTTATAAACGGCTTAGGGAGATAAATACGGTTGTCCCCTTAGCCTATAATAATTCTGTAAAAAGATGGATTGAATTATACGTTTATAAACGTAAAAAATCATCCTCTGTTTTGATGGGGTTATCTGAGTATTACTATCCATTTATGCAGGAGATTTTTGACAAATATGGAGTTCCTGAAGAACTTATTTATCTAACCATAATTGAATCAGGGCTCAATCCGATTGCGGTTTCCAGGGTTGGTGCAACAGGAATTTGGCAGTTTATGTATGGAACCGGAAAAGTCTATGGATTAGAGGTCAATACTTTCGTAGATGATAGAAGAGATCCATTAAAAGCTACCGACGCTGCAGCCCGACATTTGAAGGATCTGTACAATATCTTTAATGATTGGGGACTGGCCATTTCAGCGTATAATTGTGGTACAGGTAACGTTCGGAAAGCAATTACCCGATCTGGAGGTAAAACAGATTTCTGGAGTGTAAGACCCTATTTGCCCAGAGAAACTCAAAACTATTTCCCCGCTTATATTGCAGCATTATATTTAGCCACCTATCATCAACAACATGGTATCCCGGCTGCAAAAATATCAATACCATTCTCAGTCGATACAGTAATGATACAAAATGAAGTGCATTTTGAGCAGATTGCAAATGTGTTAGATATCGATATTGAAGAGATTAAGATTTTAAATCCACAATATAAACGAATGGTGATCCCTGCGTACTCTGAGTCTTATCCATTACGGTTAAAAAATAAAGATATCATTAGATTTTTAGAGCTAAAAGATACTATTTGTCATTATAAATATACTGATTATTTCATGCCGATTAAAGTATATCAAGGGATGTTTACCGGAGAAGCGGTTCAATCTACTGACTATAAGAAACTGTATCACGTTGTGAAATCAAAAGAATCACTTGCTTCCATTTCAGCCAAATATGGATTGTCGGTTACAGAGTTGAAGCAAATGAATAAACTGAAGTCTAACTATGCCAAACCCAAGCAAAGATTATTTGTAGGGTATGAGTATATAGGACAAGCACCAAAAGACTCCCTGACAGATTCAACAAAAGTGATTATGCAAACTGATTCGCTTGCTGTACCAAAACCGCAACAAGAGATTAATCTGAAAAATGTTCAACCTAAACCACAGAAAGATCTGATTTACTGTGTTAAGAAAGGGGAAACTTTAAGTTCCATTGCTAGAAAATACAATGTATCTTTAAAGGAATTGATGACATATAATAAGATTAAAAATCCTAACAGTTTGACTGTCGGGCAAAAACTCAAGATTCCACGCAACTAATAGTATAAAATGTATTTTTTTCATATTAAGGTGCTGATACTATCGATTTTTTTTGTACTTTTGCACCCTCAAAACTGGGAATGCAAAGTGGACAAAATGATACCAAAAAGCTAGTTATACACCCCATTTTGTGAAAAGGTTCGGTAGCTCAATGGATAGAGCAACTGCCTTCTAAGCAGTAGGTTACAAGTTCGATCCTTGTCCGAATCACACTAAAAATCAAGCACTTGTTTAATATTTTAACAAGTGCTTTTTTGTTTCTAATAGAACACAGATGACGCAGATAGAACAGATTTACAAGGATGTTTTTTTGTTTTTTAAAACAGCTTGATTAAAAAATTAAAAATATTTTTGAAAGTTCCATTAACATTCATTTTTTTTTGTATTATTGCGATAGAGATTTATATAATGTAAATACATGTAAAGAATTGATAGATCTAGGTAAAAGTTAGTAGAGAAGTTACGTAATTATCTTATATTATAAATATTAATACCATAATTCTTAAATCAACCTATATGGGAAATCTTAAAATAATTTTTGGTTTATTTCTGTTTAGCTTATTAGTTACATCGTGTTCTGTGACGGTACCTGCATATTCTCCTTTAATTACAGATTTAAAAAAAGAAACAAAATCAAATATTGAAAAGTTTATAGTAGAGAACACTTGTTATAATGATTCCCTAATTGAACTTTGTATTGATTTGGATAAAGACAACTGCTACTACATTTTGTCTGTTAAAAACAAGTCTGATTATAAAATTAAAATTCTTTGGGATGAAGCCGTTATTATTACTAATGGTAATCAGTCTACAATTATTCATAATGGAACCAAATTTATTGATAAAGATAAAACTCAATTACCTACAGTAATATTAGGAAACACTTTAATTCAAGAATATTTTACGGTTTCAAATAACGTCTATTGGCAAACTGGAAGATATGCACAATGGATTGTCCCAGAAGTCGTAAAAAGTACAGATGATAAGATTGTAGTTTCAATTCCAATTGTGATTAACGATACGACATACACATATACTTCGAATTTGATAATAAAAGAAAATGGTACTAGAAAAGTTCCAAATGTTGGTGGAATCCTTGCAGGTGGAGTTTTAGGTGGAGTTGGACTTGGACTTTTACTTTATTTATTTATACTAGGTATATAAATTTCTAAACTATTTAATATGGCAAACTCAGACAAAGTTGAGAATATCAAACTACTCGAAGAAAAACTAAAGAAACATGTTATAATGAACCAGAGGATGCTTATTACTCTCAAAGAACAGTAAAATGAGATTCACTACTTACAAACAGCAATTAACCTGATCAAACAAAGTACGTTTGAAATTGCAGAGGCCTTTGAAAAACTACAAATTCAACCGGATCAGTTTATTGCAAATAATAAAGTTTGCTTTAAAGTCAATAGAATTAGGGCGTGAGATATTTTTTTATAATTAAATTTATTTAACTGATTATCAATATATTAAAAATAAAACATCAAAAAATTTAACAAATTTGAAATTTGTTTAGTTATAACTAAAAATTTATGTGTAATTTTGCAGTCGAAAAAATACCAGCTCTTTGTGGTAACAGATACATTATTAAGAAGTTAATTCGAAATGGTGTATCTAAATATGACGAATATATGAATAGTCTAAATGATAAAATAAAATTAAAAATTTGTTCTTACATAACCTATTTTTCAGATTATAATAGTATTCCAAATCCACAAAAGTTAAATTTAATACAAGATGATAAAATAGAAGTGCAACTATGGGAGTTTAAATACAATGAATTTAGATTATATTGTTTTGATGACAATGAGGGAAAAGTTCTTGTTCTTGGTGGAACTAAAAATACACAGAAGAAAGATATTGCAAATTTTAAAAAGACAGTAAAAGAATATTTAAAAGAAAACAGATAAAATGGAAAGAGAAGAATTAATTAAAAGTCCAGAATATTGGACAACTAAGATTCAACTAGACTTATTCAATGAAATGGAAATTTTCATGAAAGAACATCATCTTAACAGAACTAAGCTTTCAGAACATTTGGGAGTCTCAAAGGGTTATTTATCACAAGTATTAAGCGGTGATTATGACCATAGAATTTCAAAATTAGTAGAATTATCTCTTGCAATAGGAATGGTTCCAAAAGTCGAATTTTGTGACTTGAATAAAGTTATTTATAAGGATATGAGAACTCATTGTTATAATGATTATAACGTGGTTTTTATGCCAGAAAGTGTTAAAGACATCGAAGAAAATTTAGCAAAAGTTGGTTGAAATGAAAACAGTAAAATCTCCATTAGAACTTATTGATTTTGCAATAATTGAATCTTTTATTAATTTTTATGCAATATCAATTTCAGACAAATTAATTAAAGACTTTGATAATTACAAAGTTGATATATCATTTGATGTACTACGATCTTCTAATAAAACAGATTTTAAAATTCAAATGAGAGTAAAAATTAACCAAAATGCTTTAGAAGGATATAAAATCGATGTAACTTCAATTGGTGTGTTTATGATTAAAGATATATCTGATGAAAAAATTATTTCTGGGCTTATTAATTATTCTGCTTTGAATATTTGTATTGCAAATTTAAGATCATTTATTGCAAATGTAACTTCATATTATCCACTAGGTAAGTTTGTATTTCATTCTATTGATATGAATGAATTAATCAAGGAAAAATCGAAAAGTATAAAAACTAAGAATAATAAAAAGCAGAAGGATTCAGACGATTAATCAATAAAAGGTGTAAATTAAATTTTATTTTTAGTCAAAAAATTATTGGATGTTCATTGTGGCTTTCCCCCTCTTTCCCTAATTTTTTGTTCAATATACTCCTGAAACGGAATCCCCTTGCGAAGGGCGTCTATGCGGAG
>DAONEU010000007.1:37455-43362 GCA_035403245.1 Bacteroidales bacterium
TTCAGATCTAAATAATTCACTTGTAATTTCTGAGACCAATCTACAAAACTCTCATAATTGGATCTTCCTTTGATTTCAGGATGGTATCTGTCCGGAATAAATTCTGGACTAAAAAAGGCTTTCCCAGGTTCTAAAACCGGTATAAGATCAATATTATATTCGGATTTTAAAATCTCCTGAAGCCTCTTCAGCGCTTCAACCCGCTTTTTCATCAATCGATCTCCAATAAAATTGTGCCCTAAATACTCTGTAATGTACATCTCTTCGTAAAAATAATCCTCTTTGCCCAATACCAGTTTTTCCGTTGCAGAAGCCCTAAAAAGTCTGTATTGCCATTCGTTATGAAATCGAACCCAATAGTTTCCAAATGCGATCTTGTTTTTACAGGCTGACTCCACTTTATCCTGAAAGGTGTTGCTCAAAACGTTTTTTAAAGAAAGATCTTTCATGGATACCTGTGATCTATTTACACTGAATAAATCGGGACCATAAGTAGTTTTCCAAAATGATAATCCAACAGGAATCAAAAGAATAGCAATAACAACTCCAAAAACAAGTTTGGATATTCTATTTCTATTTTTTAGATTTTGGATTATTTTATTCATATATGATCGAATTAAAATCTGAAGTAAATAAAAGGATTAAACCCACCGGCCATCAAAGAACCACCGCAAAGGATATAAAGTACAACGCCACACATAACCGAAATGATCATAGGCTTCATTGCTAATCTCTTGTCATACAACCGATATTGTAGATTTTCCACTTTTTTGTGAACACCCATGAAGGAGAACAAAGCCGCCAATGATAACATTGTAACAAACTTAGGATCGAAGTAAAACTCATCAATTCTGAAGTCAAATGCAAATAACTTTTTGTAGAAATTCCAGGCATAATGTAATGATTCTGATCTAAATAGGACCCAGCCCATTATGGCAAAAAAGAAAGTGATAATTACAGAAGGGATTTTTCCAATTTTTCGTAATACCTTTAATAGAAAAAGTCGATCAGCAATCAAAAATAAACCATGATATGCTCCCCATGCTACAAAAGTCCAGGCAGCACCATGCCAAAAACCGGAAACGGTAAATACAATAATCAGATTCAAATACATTCTGGAAACTTTAACCCGATTACCACCTAATGGGATGTAAATGTAGTCTTTCATCCAATTTCCTAAGGTTATATGCCATCTTCTCCAAAATTCAGAGATGCTTTGAGAAATATAAGGGAAATTAAAGTTTTCCGGAAATTCATAACCAATCATTTTTCCTAACCCTAACGCCATATCAGAATAACCTGAAAAGTCAAAGTAGATTTGGAACGTGTATGCTAATAATCCAATCCATGCTGAAGTTGAGGAATAAAAGTCGGGAGAAACCGCAAAAATCGCATCCGCTTGTTCGGCTAATACATTGGCGATGAGTACTTTTTTGGACAATCCAATCGTAAATCTGAAAAATCCAACCAGTCGATTATCAAAGCCATTGTTTTCTGAACGATCATACAATTGTTTTTCCACTTCTTTAAAGCGAACAATAGGACCGGCAATAAGTTGTGGAAACATCAGAATGTATAATGCATAGTCAAAAACCGATTTCAGTGGATTCCCATTTTTACGATAAACATCTATGGTATAGGACATTTTTTGGAATGTGAAAAAGGAGATTCCAATAGGTAACAATACTTTGGTCCACCCTACAGGCTTGATATGGAATAAAGTAAACACCTCATTCACATTTTCAACAAAAAAATTGGCGTATTTAAAATACAAAAGAAAACCTGTATTCAAAATAATGGAAGCGATCAAGTACCATTTACGGGATCGGCTTTCTTGGGTACTCATTTTTTTGATGATGTAATAATCAACAAATAAGGAAGATAGAACTATTACAATAAATTTTGGAGCACCCCAAGTGTAAAATAGAATACTAAAAACCAATAAAATGATGTTTTGTATTTTATGATTGGAGAGATAATAAAATACCAAAAAAATGGGTAAGAAGTAAAATAGGAACAGAGGAGTCGAGAAAACCATGAAATATTTAGAGGAAATTATTTTTTAATCACTTTAGTGTTTTGAGTTTTATCTGCTTCAGTAATGGTTTTTAAGAAATAAACGCCTGAACTATATGAGCTTAAATTCAATAAAACCAGGTTTTGATTTACTACTTGTGAGATTAATAGTTTTCCATTCACATCAAATAACTGAATAGTTTCAATCAATTCTTCGTTATTGGTTATACTTAATATGCCTGATGTTGGATTTGGATATACAGAAGTATAATTTGTTTCATAATCATCAATGCCTACACCGGAAGTAACAGTCATTGTGATTGGAGTAATAAAAGTATTGCCATTTTCAACAGTAGTAATCATAGAGGCTTCATAAGTTTGTCCAACGATTCTATTGCGTGTATTGAAAGAAAGAGTGATCTGTCTGGTTTGTAAAGCATTGATACTTCCGTTAGGATAATTGGTAATACACCAATTTACCGGATTGTTTAATGTGTCAACAATCTCATTCGTGAATAAAATGTAGTTTGCAGTGGTTGATTGTAATGTAATAGTTGAATCAAGAGTAGACCCAAATGGGATATCAACATTTATTGCCTCGGGAATTACAACAACTGTCGGAACAGTCGGATTGTCTGAAGGGAAACAGATATCATCAACCCATGCTTTATCACTTCCTGTATCGACTGAAAGGTCTTTAATATATTGCCATCTGAATTGATGAGTTCCTGCGGTAACAGGATAGGAAACTAAAGACCAGTTTTGTTCTCCACACCATTCACCCATTTTTACATTATCGATGTAAAATCTCAAATAGTCATAGTTGTTTTCTGAAGATACTTTTCTTTGGAAAGTAATTTCACCATCCACAATAATCTCTTTTTGTAGATACATATTTGTTTGTTGGTAGTGAGTAACAACCCCTGATTCTGCGGCTTGCAAACCATTAGCTACGACACTTTGGCTAATCACCCAAGCAGTATCTGAGAAAGTAAATACCGGAGGAAATCCTGCTTCAAAGCCATCGCAATTGGATTCACCCACTAATGAAATAATGATGGTTTTAAAGAAACTATTGTTAATATATACATCAACTAATGCATCAACAGTAGTCCCAGTAACAAATGTACTTCCAACACCAATTTCAAATGGTAAATTGTCGATACCATCAATATTCAGACTTGCTACATCTGCTGTAAAAACAGTAGGTGTTAATTCAGGTTCATTAAAATGTAGCGCAAAATGAAGATTGCTTAATAATGAGGCTCCTGTATTTTGAACAGTAACCGTAAATTGGGCATTTTCATTGGGTTCTAAAATGGAATTGATTCCTGAAGCCAAAGAAAAATCAATAGCATTAATATCACGACCAAGAACTATAAAATTTTGAATACCCTCAGAATTGATATTACTTGTGTTGGTAATCAATGTGTTAAATTCAACATTATAATTGTTAGGAGTTGCATTGGATACTACAAATTTAATACTATTACTTAATTCATATTCATTTCCTCCAGCTATATAACCAAAATATTCAGAACTATCTATCAGAGTAACATAATCATCAAAAATTGAAAATTTTAAATTACAACCATCCAACCCAAGAGTATCAACATTTTTAACTTTTACAGTAAGGGTTACAGTGTCACCGGCAGTGATAAAAGAGTGTCCATTGGCGTTGACTGTAACATTTGTAATCAAGAGTGCAGAGCTGTATTCACTAGAGAATTGAATGATTTTTGTTGTTCTCACTTCATTGTTATCACAACAAGTAATAGAAATAGGCGCATGGTCTAAAGCTTGTTCAAGCCTTCCTTGAAGTTCTCCTGTGGATGAAATGGTTACACCAGGAATAGATGGAGGTGGTGTAAATCTGAAATTTCTATTACTACAATTAGCAGCAGTCGCAGCACTAACAGGTGTTTTTTGGAATACAATAGCATCTCCTCTAGAAAAAACAGATAAAAATGATGTTCCGGTATAATTCATGTCGCCGTAATAAAACTCTATTACTCCAGTTTTGTATAATTTTACTGTAAAATGAACAGTATTAGCGGTTTGACTCTTGATGTTAGCAGTGTAAGTTATTGTAATACTGTTTTGATCAGAGATCTTTTTAACGGAAGTGACTACTAAATCACCTCTGAAAGGACCAATAAACCGGGATGTTTTTAATTGATTTTCAGCATCTTTTAAGAAAGGCCAATTGTAGGTGTCATAACGAAATGCGATGTATCCATCAGCAAAAACAACAATTTGATTGTATTTCTTTTCAAAACAAGGAAAAGAGAATGGTAAAGGAATTGTTGCATATCCGTTATCAGTACTTGAAAGTGATACAGTCGTTCCTTCATTTGTAGGATATGGTGCAGTAAACTCTTCCATATTATAGTCATGTGTTAACTCCCAACGATATGGAGGTAAGCCATTTTGAGCTGTAAGTTGTTCAGAAAAGGTTTCAAAAGCATTGATTTCAATAGTATCAGTTTGGATTTGAGGTTTGGAAAAATTTAAAGTATGAGTAATTCCCAAATAAGTTGTTGTGTTATTTGTAATAGGAGCATTTGTCGTATTACAAGGGATTTCAACAGGTGTAGTTCCTGAGTAATCCATTATTGAATAATTAAGAATTTGTCCCGTCCCTGTACCACTAGCATCATTTTCAGTAACTCCTAAGAAAAACTTATAAGGTGTATTAGGTTCCATCATATTGAGAAGAGGGGTTACATCTAGTCCTAATTCTAGAGTTTTATCTGCTTCAGTAGTACCACCTTGCATATACAAATCACCGCCTTGGTAATTAAAAACATTGAATCCAATGGTTTGACTAGGAGTTGTTGCATTGATATCAGAATTGATACCTGCAGTTAAACGAATCATGCTCCTTTTATCATGTTTGATAGTCGCTTTATAAGTGATTTGAGGAAAAACTTCATCTCGAAGATTAACAATATACACGCAGGCATTCCAGATTCCCCCATTTTCAGTATGAGTTTCAGCTAATTTTTTGTACGGTAAATATGCGAAACCACCATTACCCCAACCGGTTCCAAAAGAATTACAGAAGATAACTCCTCCAATTTCCCAATCTTTGACATTTACTATTCCATCATTATTAATATCAATATTATTGGTGTATAATCCATCACCGTTGTAATCATATCGAATAGAATCATTATATCCAACAATAGTTTGGGAGTGATTTACGTAAGAAGAGAAAGTGGTCATTACTGCTTTTCCACCTTCAGGAGTACCAGTAGGTAAAGTACCATCAGTTCCTTTATATGTGCAATAAAAATGCGCTAAACCACCTTGACCTTCTCCGGTGCAATGGTTTGCGACCCAATGTTTTAATGTGTTAATGCCCTCTTCGGTATTAGTTGGTATAGCATACATGTCCACTATCCGATTGTGCATAGCATTGTAATATTTTTCATAACCTGTTAACCATTTACTAGCTCCTCCAGCATCGTAGGTAGCACCCCAGTCAGGAGTAAATGGAGATCCTGCTGTTCTGATTACTTGCCAAGTATCCATAGCGCTAACTCCTGCGCTTGATCCACCATTACAGAAATTCCAGGCAAAATGAGAGGGAATATGATATTTGTTGTAAGGGGTGTCAAATAAAACATATCGATTTCTTCGAACTGCTAGCTCGTATGTAAATAAATAGGTTAATGTACTTGCTTGACCACACTCCGAAGCAGATTGGTAGAAAATGTATGGGAAATAATAGGTCTGAGCATTATCCACATAGTAAGGTATGGTTGAGCTCCTTTGATTTTCATTCATAGTAAAAACAGGGAGATCCTGTAACATCAATTGTTCCCGAGAAGTTATGAGCTGCGGAGCTGTAGTATAAATGGAGTCAAGAAATATCTCATGATTCGT
>DAONEU010000008.1:0-38797 GCA_035403245.1 Bacteroidales bacterium
AATTTTTATACGTTAACTTTTAATTTTTGTTGCCCTAAAAAAGGGAACCATTATAGCTAAAGCCTCGTTTCTTAACAGAGGCTTGAAAGCTTAAATTGGTCTTACATAAAACTCTAAACATAAATTCATTACTTTGTGTGATTAAAATATCTTGTTAATATTCAATTTTAAAAAATGGAATATTATAAACATAATATAGAAACGTTTTTTTCGATATATTATTATTCATTCTTAAGAAATAATTCAAATCGTTTCATCCCATCATCAATTCTTTTATCTGAAACCCCTGCATAATGGGCTTCAGTGGTTTTTACATTGGAATGACCCACCGTTTTTGAAGTTAGAAAAATATCTCCGGTAGCTTCCTGAAAAATGGTTACAAAAGTTCTACGGCAAAAATAAAACGTTAAATCCTCTCTTATTACTCTTCTTTTGGCTTTCTTATTGATCTCCTGTGCAAAATATTTTAAATGTCTATTGGTAACTTGAGGGACAGGCAAAGTAAAAAGATTTTGATTTTCAGAAAAGCATTTTTCATATTTCAAGAGATCCAATGCAATCGGTATTAAATTAAAATTTCTTGCATTTTGTGTTTTGTGTTCTGTGAAAACCAGTTTATCCCCTCTTAGATTTTTATATTTCAATAATCTTATATCATTGGGGCGAATCCCCTGAGCGAAAACGGAAAAACAAAAAGCTCTTAATGTTTCCCTTTGTGGTTTGGGTAAAGTGGATTCATTTTTCAAATAGTATTGGTATAAACTTTTAAACTCCTCTAATTCGAGATATTTATCCACTTCCAATTTTTTAGGATTTAATGAAATATATTTTAATGGATTCTCTTTTAATAATCCTTTTCTAATCGCTAAATTAATCATTTTATTGAAAGTTTTCAAATTCCGTTTGGCAGTATTATATGAATTTCCTCTTTTCAACAGATCATTTTCATATCGGATAAAAAATTCTTCTGAAAGTTCGCTAATTCTTAAATCCGGAGCATATTGATTTAGTTTGTTCAAATGATTTTTATATCCTCTGATCGTTTCAGGGTTGTTATATTCTGTATCTAAAATTTCGAAACAAAAATCCACAAACTTCTTTTCAAAACCATCAAAAAGAAACTCTTTATTAAATTTCTCATAAGTAAGCATTTTCCCTTCTTGTGAATACTCTAAAATGATCTTCTGCGCTTTTAAATCATAATTATTGATCAATAAATTGATCTCATTATAATGGGGCTCTTTTTTGTTCACTTTCCAGTTCTCTTTGATCCAATTTTTTGGGTTAATTTTCACATTGGGGATTTTAATCCGACGAGCTGGAAAGGATGGGATGTACAAACTCAAATAAATGGAAACTTTTTCATTAATTGGGCGCTCATCTGCTCTTAAAACGAAGCGGTAAGTAATACTTTTTTTCATCATTATATTTTTTAAAATGGGTTAAAAATCTTTAAAATTTTATCCATGAACTTTGCTTGGATAAAACATGGATAAAATTTTGGATAAAAAATACAATTTTTGATTGTTTGGGAAAAACAAAAAGAGCTGTAAATGCAAGATTTACAACTCTTTTCTGTAATGGGTTTCCCCTTTTTGCGGTCCGGACGGGACTCGAACCCGCGACCCCGTGCGTGACAGGCACGTATTCTAACCAAACTGAACTACCGAACCATTCGTTGTTTGAGGGTGCAAAAATACAACTTTTTTCAATATCTTGGTAACCTAAATCGCTTTTTTTTGAATATTTTTGTCCGTTTTAACCTATTTTTCTAATAATCAATTATATAAATTTATTAGTATCGGTTTTTAATATTTTTTAATATTTTTTAAGTTTTATTAATATTTTCAAATTATTGTTGCATATTAATAAAATATCTCGTATATTTGCACTATTATACAGATTATTATTAATGTACCTAAAATCAAAAAGTTATGAAAAAAATTAAAGTGGGTATTAACGGGTTCGGTAGAATTGGAAGATTGGTGTTTCGCGCTTCCTTAACCAGAAATGACATTCAAGTTGTGGCTATTAACGATCTTCTAGATGTGAATTATATGGCTTACATGCTTAAATACGATACGGTACATGGTCAGTTTAAAGGTGATATTTCTGTAAAAGATGGAAAATTAGTGGTAAACGGAAATGAGATCAGAGTTACTGCTGAGAAAGATCCTGCTAACTTGAAGTGGAATGAAGTGAATGCAGAATATATCGTGGAATCAACCGGCTTGTTCCTTACTAAAGAAACTGCTGAAAAACATATTCAGGCTGGTGCCAGAGTAGTCGTTCTCTCTGCTCCTTCAAAAGATGATACTCCTATGTTCGTTATGGGTGTTAACCATACTTCCTACGCCGGACAAACTATCGTTTCAAATGCTTCTTGTACAACCAACTGCTTGGCTCCAATAACAAAAGTTATTCATGATAATTTCGGACTTTTAGAAGGTTTAATGACTACCGTTCATGCTACTACCGCTACTCAAAAAACAGTTGATGGTCCATCTGCGAAAGACTGGAGAGGTGGTCGCGCTGCTGCCGGGAACATCATCCCATCCTCTACAGGTGCCGCTAAAGCTGTTACTAAAGTGATCCCTGAATTGAAAGGAAAACTAACCGGAATGTCCTTCAGAGTCCCAACTTTGGATGTTTCTGTTGTTGATCTTACTTGTCGCTTAGAAAAAGCAACTACTTATGACGAGATCAAGGCCGCTATGAAAAATGCATCTGAAAATGAACTAAAAGGAATTTTAGGTTATACTGAAGATGCCGTTGTTTCTTCTGACTTCATCGGCGATCCAAGAACTTCTATCTTTGATGCTGAAGCAGGAATCATGTTGAATCCAAACTTTGTAAAAATTATTGCCTGGTATGACAACGAAATAGGATATTCCAACAAAGTGGTTGATCTAATCAGCTATATTGATAGCACAAAATAATTGACAAATGTCTGAAACAACATTTTTTGCCGACATTTTACTACCCATACCTCTTCCAACTACCTTTACCTATCGGATTCCCCAAGAGCTCAATGATCAACTCCATTTCGGCAAAAGAGTGGTTGTTCCATTCGGAAAAAATAAACTCTATTCAGGGTTGGTAGTGGCGGTGCATACTCATGTACCGCCCTATTCTTATGTAAAATATGTAGTTGATGTGATCGATGAAATGCCGGTCATCACTGAGAAACAATTTCAGTTGTGGCATTGGATGGCTCAGTATTACATGTGCACACTGGGCGAAGTGATGGCCGCTGCACTGCCCTCCGCGCTTAAGCTAGCCGGAGAAACGCTGGTGATGCTGCATCCCGAGTTTTTAGGGGATGTCTCTAACCTGAATGAACGGGAACTTCGGGTAGCTGAAGCACTTACATACCGCGATAAAATGGCTGTGACTGAGATTGCTAAGGTGGTTCAGATACAAAAAGTGTTTCCTTTAATCAAAAATCTCGTTGAGAAAAAGGTGATCGTGGTTGCGGAAGAGATCAATGAAGTGTATAAACCAAAAATGGACACGTTCATCACATTATCAGACACTTACAATCAGGATGACTCTAAGTTTATGGCTCTGTTAGACCAACTGAGTCAATCTAAAAAATCGGAAAAGCAGGCACAACTTCTGCTCGCTTTTATTATGCTTAAAGGGCAGTATCAAGGGGAACAACCCTTTATGATCAAAAAATCCGATTTGCTGAAAAAAGCAGATGTATCCACCTCATCACTCCAAACCCTAATCAATAACGGGATACTCCAGTCTATTAATAAATCGATCAGTCGGTTGGTAGATTATGATTCTCAGAGTGTTACTGATGATATTCAGTTTTCAGAGATTCAATTAGAGACGATTGAGAAGATTAAGACCCAATTTAAAACTTTCAACACTGTTTTGTTGCATGGTGTTACGGGAAGTGGCAAGACTGAAATTTATATCCAACTGATAGCAGAAACCATTGCTCAGGGAAAACAGGTATTGTATCTGCTTCCTGAGATTGCTTTAACTTCACAGATTATCAATAGATTACGCAAGTACTTTGGCGCAAAAGTGGGAATCTACCATTCTAAATTCAATGAGTTGGAGCGGGTTGAGATCTGGAACAGAGTGCTGCCTCATCCGGCATCAGAAGTTAATCAATACTCATTGGTTCTCGGGGCTCGCTCAGCATTGCTTCTCCCCTACGATAATCTGGGTTTGATCATTGTGGATGAGGAGCATGACGGATCGTATAAACAGATGGATCCGGCACCAAGATATCACGCCCGTGATTCAGCAATTGTTTTGTCTAACATTCATCAATGCAAAGTGTTGCTTGGAACAGCTACACCATCATTAGAAAGCTATCACAATGTTCAAACCGGAAAATATGGATTGGTAGAATTGTTTGAACGGTTCTCCGGAAGCACTTTACCTGAGATTTGGATCGAGAATCTGGTGTTGGCAAAAAAACAACAAAAGATGAATGGATATTTGTCAGAGTTTTTGTTAGAGATGGTCGGAAATGCTTTAAATAAAAAAGAGCAGGTGATTCTATTTCAGAACCGTCGAGGTTATTCGATTCGGATGATCTGCAACAGTTGTCAGACGATGCCCACCTGTGAACATTGTGATGTCACTTTGACCTATCACAAACACTCCAACTTACTCAAATGCCATTATTGTGGGTATGCGATTGAGGTTCCGGAGGTTTGTCCGGCATGTCAGAGTCGCGATATTGAGATGAAAGGATTTGGCACAGAGTTGGTAGAAGAGAAACTGGCAGAGATCTTTCCGGATGCAGTGGTGGCAAGGATGGATTTAGACACCACCAGAAACAAGTATGGTTATCAAAAATTAATTTCCAGGTTTGAGAATCATGAGATTGACATATTGGTAGGAACGCAAATGGTAACGAAGGGACTAGACTTTGATCGGGTTTCAGTGGTGGGTATTTTAGATGCAGATAATTTGCTTAGTTACCCCGATTTCCGTTCTTTTGAGCGGGCATTTCAGGTGATTGCGCAGGTGAGTGGACGAGCAGGGCGGAAAGAGATTCCTGGACAGGTTGTGGTTCAAACCCATCAGCCTAATCATCCGGCTTTGCAGTATGTAGTGACCAATAACTACATCGAAATGTACCGAAGCCAGATTGAAGAGCGAAAGACATTCAGATATCCTCCGATATATAGGTTAATCAAGATCACGATGAAACATACGGACTTTAAATTGTTAAATTTCGGAGCTGCTGCAATGGGAGACAAATTAAGGAAACAGTTTCCGGATTGTGTATTGGGTCCTGAGTATCCATTGGTTTCTAAGATTCAGAATCAATATTTAAAAGAGCTCTACCTGAAATTTCCCAAAGATGGACATGTAGAAGCCAAAAAGAAACAATTACAGCAGCTGATTGATCAAATGAAAACCGATTCAAAATACAAATCAATCAGAATCATTGTGAATGTAGATTGTTAAGAAAAGGGGTATTGGATCTTTACCAATTAATATGATCTTTAACAACGGAGTAGATCATATCAACAGCACCTATGTTATTATGAACGAATTTCTTACAGATATTGCAGGTTTTATCATATTCCTCCTGGCGCATCTCTAGCTGGGTGATTTTAAGAATAAGCTGTTCATCATTTAGAATTGAGAAAGCACCTTCCAGTTGGACAAGATCGCGGGCTTCTTTAAATTTTTGATATTTGGGTCCAAAGAAAAGTGGAACACCAAAAACAGCAGCTTCCAAAATATTATGAAGACCAGCGCCAAAAGCACCTCCGATGTATGAATAGTCACTATATTTATAAATTTTGCTTAAAATTCCAATCGTATCAATGATAAAAACCTGATAATCTGCCATATGTTCTTGCTCCATTTCGGAAAAACATATTATGCTATAGTCAAAAAACAGATCTTTAAGATATTGGATTCTACTAGCATGGATTTCATGAGGAGCGATGATTAATTTAAAAGTCCGTTTATTTTGGTCCAAAAAGCTTTTAAGAATTTTATCATCAGGTTCCCAAGTACTTCCTGCAACCAAAAGTTTTGATCTGTTTTTAAATTGTACAACATAAGGAAGATCGTATGATTGAGAAGCAATTTTGTATACCCGATCAAATCGGGTATCGCCGGTTTTTGTTACGTTTTCAATCTTCAATTGTTGCATTAAACTGATGCTTTGATCATCCTGAACAAAAAAGCGGGTACATTTCTTCAATTGTCGAACAAACCAGGAACCGTACCATTTGAACAGATATTGTTCTTTTCTAAAAATTGCGGATATGTAGAAGAATGGTATATTTTTCTGATCCAGTTGCTGAATATAATTATACCAATATTCATATTTAACAAAAACGGCAAATCTGGGGTTTACTATTTTAATGAATTTTTTTGCATTTGAGATGGTATCAATCGGAAGGTAGAATACAAAATCTGCAATGGGATCATTTTTACGGATAGTATAACCGGAAGGAGAAAAGAATGTTACTAAAATTTTGGTTTGAGGATGTTCATTTTTCACCTTTTCAATGAAAGGTTTTCCTTGTTCAAATTCACCTAGAGATGCACAATGGAACCAAACAATATATTGATTTCCAGCACATTTAAATTCTAGTTCATTAAAAATATTTTTCCGTCCCTGAATCCAAAGTTTCGCTTTATGGTTAAAAAGGGAAGCTATATGAATAGCAGATTGATAGATATAAATCGCAAAAGTGTAAAATAATCTCATTCTAATATTTATAGAAATTTACAACTTTTTGTTTTTCATAAAGGGGAACGATCCATCCAATTTTAACGGAAGCTAATCCACTAAATTTGATAGGTAATTCTGAGGATGGTCCTAACATAAAGCTGTAGTTTCTGCTTGGTTTAGACCAAATTTCAGTAATTTCAAGACCTGCGTAGAAGCTGGCTACCCTTTTTTTATGCATAAAAAGATACCCAAGAAATTGGGAAGAACAAAATCCAAAAGATTTTTGGTCATAACCTTTACGATACGTATCTTTATCAAGGGCTGTAACGCCGTTATCAGGGTCTGTAATAAAGATTTTATGTCCGAATAAACCGATGTTAGCTTTCACCCAGATGCCTGAATTTTTCCAATTATCGATGGGGAATATTTTACCGATTCCGAAACCGGTAGACCAATATCTGCCCTCGAGATAGATGGTAGCTTTAAGCCCATTTTCGTCCATAATATCACCATTTGAGTTCACCATGTCTCCTAGAATCATAGTATCCGGTAGCACGACATCACTTCCAAACATATAATTAAAATAGTATTCATATGTCCAGTTTTTATCATTTTTTAGAAAAAAACCGGTTCCAATATTAAAGTTATTTCCAAAAGTATTGCTCAAGTAGCCAGTTCCAAAAGGGATTTGGTAGGAAAAATTGGCATGAGTCCATACCATGGTTGTTGCGGTATCGATATAGTTTTTATTTTTATAGGGATTTTGGGCAAAAGAGGATAAGAATCCTATTAAAATGACAACTAAGATGATAGATCTTTTCATGTTTAAAAATTAGTCAAAAATTTATAAAAGAGGACAAAAAACCGACCTTTTTTAGAGACGGCAAAAATATAAAAAAGGAACGTACAAATCAAAATAATATTTTTTAGAAAAAAAAGTATCAAAATCTTGTTTATTAATTAAAAATTTATTATTTTTGGCACCAAGAAAATAGTAAAAACACTAAAAATATTGCTATGAAAAATATTGTTGTAGGGATCGATTTTTCTCCAAGTTCGGAGAATGCTTTAAAACATGCGATAGCTGTTGCCATTAAAGCAAAAGCAACCATTCACTTGGTTTATGTTAAACTTCAAAAATCCTCCTCTGCTGTTGAAAAGGCTGAACTAGAGGAATTGTTAAAAAAAGCAGTAAAGCGTTTAGCTGAGCTTGCTGATGATGCAAAAAGGGAAGCGCCAATGTGCAATGTTCAAAGCATTATTTTGGAAGGGAAACCCGCTTTTGAAATTTGTAAATATGCGCATAATTTAGAAAGTTCAATGATTGCTGTTGGTACTCATGGGACTTCAGGTTTTGACGAAAAAAGCGTAGGATCTAATAATATTAAAATCATTTCAGAAACTAAAATTCCTGTACTAACAGTTCGTGAACATATTCATATTGGCCGTGACCTGACTCAAATATTAGTGCCCATTGATGAAAGTTTTGAAACACTTCAAAAAATGAAACATGCAGTTACATTTGCAAAGCTTTTCAATGCTAAAATATTATTATTAGGTACAAATACATCTACACATCCAGAATCAAAACATGTCATCAATGTTCAATTAGGACATGCCAGAGCCATGTGTGATAAAGCGAATGTTAGAAATGAAGTGCTTTCAGTAACAATTAAAGATAATATTTGCCAAGCATTAGTAGAATATGCTAAAAATGCAGATGTAAACTTGATGATAATCATGAGAGAAGAAGAGGAAGAATTCTTTGATTTTTGGTTAGGGACATCAACCAGAAAACTGATCAGTATGTCTCCTATGCCACTTTTAATTGTTCCGAACATTAACCACTTCTCTATCAATAAATAGAGTTGATTTTAAAATAGTAAAAAAGGTGTCCTAGTCTAAAAGATCGGGACGCCTTTTTTTTGTCCTGTCTAATTGCTGTTCGAATCTCCATTCAGAGATTTTTTGCTCATGTCCGGAGAGTAAGATATCCGGAACTTTATGTCCCATAAAATTTGCTGGTCTAGTGAACACAGGTGGAGAAAGCAACCCATTTTGAAACGAATCTGTGAGCGCTGAAGACTCATCGCTTAACACACCTGGGATGATTCTAGCAATAGAATCAACAATTACCATTGCAGCTAATTCGCCACCTGAAAGTACAAAATCTCCAATACTGATCTCCTCTGTAATGTACATTTCCCTAACTCGCTCATCAACACCTTTATAATGGCCACATAAGATCATTATGTTTTTTCTTAAAGATAGACCATTTGCTTTACTTTGATTAAAAGTGTGTCCATCAGGTGCCATAAAAAGGATGGAATCGTAATCACGTTCACTTTTTAGATGCTCAATACATCTGCTAATAGGTTCTACCATCATCACCATACCGGCACCACCTCCGAAAGGATAATCATCAACTCTTTTATGTTTATCTAGAGAATAATCACGAATATCATGGGTATAAACTTCAATTGCTCCTTTTTGAATGGCTCTTTTAATGATTGATTCCGAAAAAACACCTTCAAACATTTGGGGAAATAAAGTTAAAATATCTATTCTCATACTACAATTTTTCAATTAACATAATTCCATCTCTAAAAGGGAGGATCAAATTTTTCACTCTATTGTCATTTTGAATATACGCATTAAATTGAGAAATTGCTTTGGTTTCATGATCATTGTGTGCAATTTCCTGAACCACTTTTCCACTCCAGAGGACGTTATCCACTAAAATGAAGCCTCCTTTTCTAACTTTAGGTAGTATTTTCTCGAAATAACTTAGATAATCTTTCTTTTCAGCATCCATAAAAACCAAATCCCATACCTCTTCGATTTGATCAATTAAAAGATTTGCATCGCCAATATGTAATTGAATTTGTGCACTATATTCAGATTTTGAGATGTATTTTCTGATCATATCTTCCAGCTCCTCATCAATTTCAATCGTATGTAAATTTCCATCCTTTTGAAGTCCTTGAGCTAAACACAAAGCTGAATAACCGGTATAGGTTCCTATTTCCAAAATATTTTTTGGTTTCATCATTTTGGAAATCATAGACAAGAATGAACCTTGAAGAAGTCCTGAGAGCATTCTAGGTCTCAAAACTTTCCTGTTCGTTTCTCGGTTTAGTTGATAAAGTAAATCAGATTCAACGGACGTATGTTCTTCGCAATACCTTTCAATTTCTTCTGGAATTAAATCAAACATATTAAAACTCTTCTAATAATTTAGTAACTTCTTCTTCCGTTTTATTCAGTTTATCTTTACAAATAGTGATCAAAAAAGAGGCTCTTTGTATCATAACAGAAAGTTCATCCACAGAGATCTCTGCATTTTCCATTTTTTTTACGATGGTCTGCAACTCTTCGAAGGCATCAGTATACGTTTTTGGTTGTTCCATGATTTCATAAATTGAACTGCAAAAATACACTTAATTAGATTATAAAAAGGGGTGGTTTTTTATAACCACCCCTTAATTCAATGAGAAGACATAAACATTTCTGTTTTGTTGATATCAAGACAATAAATGAATCCATCACAAACACCATAGAGATATCCTAAATTTTTATCCAGCAACAACAATCCGCCTAAAGCTCCAAAAGACCCAGGATCTTGCCATAACAACTTACCTGTTTCAGCAGAAATACAAATCAAATGAGGTTGTCCATACCAAAAAGCAGTAAAATACAAACGATCATGATATAGAACAATATTGTCTTTGTCAACTGCATATAAATACAAATTTTCATTTTTCCAAATTTCAATACCTGTTTCGGCATCCCAACAGTAAATATTCCCCTCATCAATTCTGCAATAAATTTTTCCATCTTCATAAAGAAGATGCGTTTTATTTAAAGAAAGGGTGAGTCCCTCTTTTTTCCAGACCACGTTTCCTGTTTCAATATCAATACAATACACAGCTCTCATTGTTTGAATAAGCACTTTTCCGTTATCTATTATCTGATAATCATTTCTACTCTCTTCATTATCATTTGAAAAAGTCTTATTTTCCCATTGCATCGTTTTATCAGTTACATTATAACAATAGAGCCAAGCCATTTTGTTATGATCTGCAAACCGATAATGGTAAGTAACTCCAATTACTAAAGTATCATTGTTGGGAGCGACGTAGCCTACCGGAGGTGAAATAAAGAAATCATATTCAGGCACAGCTGAAACTGTAAACAGATCTTCCTGTGTTCCTGTTTGTGCATCATAACGAGCCAATTTTGCCCAGGTTGTACTCCAGGTGCCACCTTCCCAATAAGTAAGATATACCTGATTATCAAATGTAGTAAATTGTGAATTGGGCATATAAACAGGGAAATTAAATTTCCATTTTTTTTGACCGGATGGAACATCATAAGCATAAAGATTTGATAATTCTGAAAAAAAAGCGATATCGTTATTTCTTCCGCCAATTGCGAAATCTCTTATATACAGTTCATTTCCCTCAATAATTGTACTAGGGTATCTAGTCCAACTGGGATGTTTATCACCGGTAATTCGATTAAAAAAGACAATCCCTTTGGGTTGTCCAATGGGTAAAGGACCAAAAGTGCTCATTGCAACATAATCATCAACAAAATATAGTTGTGATTGAGAAATTAATGAAGAATCTTGGTAAATTGGTTTAACCCAAACAAATTTCAAACTTGATTTTTGGTTAAACGGATCTGAATAAATCGGTGTAATAGGATCCTTACAACCGAGAGTCTGTAGCAAAACTACTGTGAACAATAAGACGATAAATGCATTTTTTTTCATAATTACTTCTTTAAATGATACATTAATTTTGACTTTTTTCTTTAGTTTTAAAAAAACCGCCATATTCTCCTTCGAAAAGTTTGAAAAATGAACGTTTCAGGTACTCATCATTTCTGATTTGCATGTGTGATGAGCCAGCGTAAGTATTAAGATTATTGATTAAGATTCTCGGAGGGACTGCAGTTGCACCGGGTAAATTGGAAGCACTTTCAGCTAATACGATACCATCATTCGGTTTATAAGTCCATTGAATATTTAGTGAAGGCATTGGAATAATAATTCGACAGTTTTTATTAACACAAGTTTGAAGATTTGGTGTTAGCACCCATGAAGATAAACCAACACAGCTATGACAATAATAAGTATAATCGGTGTAAAATGAATAAGATCTAGCTCCAATTATTGTTTCCCAATCTGCATTTGCATTATTAAACCACTCAACTCCTGCACTCCATGCATTCAACTTTTGTAAATAATTTACAATCAATATATTATGAACAATTGACGTTGTTGGAATTAACAAAGGTGAAATATGGTTTTGAATCATTTGTAAAATATTAATTCGATTTGCATAGTCAATAAAATTGACTAAATAGTAATTATAAGTAGGTTTAATTACACTCAGATAAAAATTCCAGTCATCATTAGCTTTAAAGGGCTCGAAGTCATTGGGGTTATTAATCAACCAATTAGCTGTTCTCCACAATATATTATTTCTCGGTTCCTCACCATAAATGGCGATTTTAGGCATGGTCATGTAACTTGGGTATTGAACATCAGCATTAAAAGTTGCTATTGCAGGAGCTCCTACTTTGTAGTCATTTGTGATATTATCATAATATTGTGAGAAGAAAATGGGAAGTATATCATTTGAAATCATATTACAAACTGAAGAAGAGGTCAGTTCTTTGCCAAATAGTTTTAAAATCACATTTAATGCTGTATTAGATGCTCCAGGGCCTTTCATTAAACTAACGCATGCGTCATTGGCCATCTGTTCAATCATGTAACGATTATTTATTATTTGGGCTCCTTGTAGAGGGGAAGCAATAGTTACAAATCCTCCATATCCTTTTCCAAAATAGGGGATATTTGCATTTGGTTCTAAATCCAAATTTACTAGGGCTCTTATGATCATTCCCCCTTGACTATGACCAATCATTATGGCTCTATTGGGATTCATATTATGCTGTAAAATATCAGCAAATGCTTGATTACGTATTTGTTGACGAACGTCATAAGCTGCACTATTTAATGTTGTATTGGTTGAATAGATATACTCTGGTCTACTAATTTCAACTTTTCTAGCTGGAAAACCGAGTAAATTAAGAGACTGATCCCAACAGGCATCAGAAGCTCTTTGCCAGGAGGAGGCATCTCCACCTAAACCATGGATAAAATGGATCCTTCTGTAATTAGTATCTTGGGATTGAATTACATTTACCGGTGATACTGATTGTATTGGTACATGTGTAAATGGTTGATCTTCAATAGTTACAATATTTTTAATAAGGGATGTGTCAATTTGTGCTATTCCGGATAAAACAGCAAAATATGGTAGAATTAAGATTAGCTTTTTCATAGTTTTTTGAGTTTGAAAGATTTATTGTTTGATTATTTTAGCTGATTTTGTGATTCCATCACAGGCACTTTTGATGAAGTAGATTCCATTTGGAAATGTGGATAAGTCAATCTCCACTTTTTCATTTTGTTGATATGAGTTTTGAAAAACAATTTCTCCTAAGCTATTAGAAATGTCAACAAAAATCTTTTCTTCCATATAAAATGGAAATTCGATTGAAACTGTACTTTGAGTGGGATTAGGGAAAACTTTAAGTTCAATATCTCTTTGCAAAATGGGTTCAAATGGTTTGATTATTGTATTTTTCTCAATCACTAAATCAGGATTCTTATAAGAAACTATGGGGTCTCCTTTTTCGTTAATGATAGTATAATTCTTATATCTAATGATTTCAGTTTTAATAAATGGGGTTTGATTACTTAAAGAGTCTTGAACAATATTAACTTCCAATAAAGGAATAATTAAACCATTATATTTTTGATATTGATAAGTCTTAGAAAAATTAAAATTACGTTGATAAAAATATCTAATTTCATAAATATATTGTTTATAATCAACCATAAGTTCCATATCGTTATTGATAGCAATAAGAACCATTCTATTTGGAAGGTATTGGGCAGAAAAATTTTGAAGAATTAGATTTTGTATCATTTGGTAGGGAGAATCTCTAAACATCTGAGTAAATAATCCAAAGTTTCTAATCTCATCTTCTGATAATGCTCTAAAAAGTGGATCACTTGGATCACTTGGCTGACGCGTTAAAACTTGATCATTAAGGTCAAAAAGGATCGTTTCATATTGATTGGTGACCGATTTTGACACTTCATTTTCATAATCATTTTCATATCTCATACCATTCAAATAATGTTTGGTAATGGTCGGAAAATTATGATCGTCAATAACGATTTCAGTGAATATCTCTTCATTTTGTGCGATCATTTTATTGTAATCTAGATCATTCAGTTTCTTAAAATCATCAGTATATGGGATGGAAAAATAATGTTCAGATACTGTAGTGTAAGAGATCATTCTTTTAATCTGTTGACTATGTAGGTTGTAACAACAGTAAAGCATAACAACAAAGACGATAATTGTTTTAAGGTAATTTTTCATTATAGTAAATTTTAGTTTTATTAGTTTAGTTATTTGATCAAAAGTATGACTTTCGTTAAGATAAACACCTAACGAAAGTAAAATCATCCAAACTTAAAAGATCGATTTATCAAAAATTTTTTATTAATTTTACTACTCTGTTGATAGATGTTAATTAATTGATATGAAATAGCATAGGAAGTAGCCATGAGTTCAATTGAGTTAATTAGACTGCAAATATAATATGAGATTTTTTATTTTCCAAATATTTTTTTTATTTGCTTGAACATCTTATATTTAACACATTTCAGGTGGAAAATTTAATTTTTTTAACTATCTTTGCGTAATTATTAATTTGAAAAATAGAAAAATGAAATCGATTGATTTAGCCTCGTTTAACGGTAAAAAAGCATTAGTTCGTGTTGATTACAATGTCCCTCAAAATGAAAATCTGGAAGTTACAAACAAGACTCGTATTATTCGCACAAAAGAGACTATTCAAAAAATTATTACTGATAATGGAATAGCCATTTTGATGTCCCATTTAGGGAGACCAAAAGGGGAACAAAATGATACTTTTTCTTTGAAACATATTGTGTCAGCAGTTTCTGAAACGCTTGGAAAAGAGGTTATTTTCTTAGGTGATGTATTAAGTGAAGATATTAAAGAGAAAGTCTCAAAACTAAAACCGGGGAATATTGCCTTATTAGAAAATTTAAGATTTCATAAAGAAGAAGAAAAGGGGGATGAAAATTTTGCTAAAGCTATTGCAAGTTTAGGAGATTTATACGTTAATGATGCATTTGGAACTGCTCATAGAGAACATGCATCTACTGCTACAATCGCGAAGTTCTTCCCAGGTGAGGCTTATGCAGGTTACTTACTTTACAGCGAAGTGATTAGTTTAAGAAAAATGTTGGATGAGAAAAAAAGTCCATTTACAGCCATTATTGGTGGTTCTAAAGTATCCACAAAAATGAATATCCTTCATAATCTTCTCAATAAAGTAGATAATTTAATCATTGGAGGAGGTATGAGTTATACTTTTCTCAATGCAATGGGTGTAAATATTGGGAATTCGTTATTTGAAGAAGATATGGTTCCCGTTGCTAAAGATATTATCAAAAAGGCACATTTAAAAGGAGTTGACTTATACTTACCTATCGACAACATTTGTGCTGATCGATTTGCTGAGGATGCCAATATTTTCATTACAACAGAAAATCATATTCCTGATGGTTGGGTAGGAATGGATATTGGTCCAAAAACTATTCAAAAATTTTCGCATATCATTAACCAATCTGCAACAATTCTTTGGAATGGGCCAGTAGGTGTTTTTGAATTTGAAAATTTTGGAAAAGGAACACAAGCGCTATGTATAGCCGTATCGGGTAGTACTTTAGGTGGCGCTTTCTCATTAATCGGTGGTGGTGATACTATTGCGGCTGTAGGTAAAAATGGTCTGTCTAAATTTATTTCTTACATCAGTACCGGAGGTGGTGCTATGCTTGAATATCTAGAAGGAATTACACTTCCCGGTATCAAAGCCTTAGATGAAAATTAATTTTTTAAAAAATATTTTAAAAACTCTTTGATAATAACCAATTTAATTGTATATTTGCACCCCCAAATAATTAATGTTGAAAGCTCAAGATAACAAATCAGAATTTAAACTAAGATTAGCTGGAGTAGCAAACGGAAAACATTCATTTTCAATTGTTTGCAACAAAACGTTCTTTGATAACAACGAAATATCAGACATACTTGATGGGTCTGTGAATGTGCTTATAAATATGGATAAATCTGACAAAATGCTCCGTCTGGATTTTCATTACACCGGCACAGTTACAGTTGAATGCTCCAGGTGTCTTGATCCTGTTCTTTACCCAATCGATTTTAAAAGTCAACTGTTGGTCAATCTGGTTCAAGAGATTCCTGAAGACTTCGAAAATGATGATGAGATTTGGATGATAAATGAAAAGGACTATGACCTAGACATTTACCAGTTTGTTTTTGAAAGCATCATCCTCTCTTTACCTAGTCAAATAATTCATCCTGATGATTCAGAAGGTAATTCTACTTGCAACTCGGATTTCTTGAATACTCTTGCACAATACATGGTTGATGAACCTTTTGAAGATGAAGAAGAAGAAAAAACTGATCCTCGTTGGGATGCTCTGAAAAATATAAAATTTGATGAATAATCACTTAAAATTAATATAATATGCCAAATCCTAAAAGAAGACACTCAGCACAAAGGAGAGACAAAAGAAGATCTCATGACTTCATGACAGCTCCTCAATTAACCACGTGTGGTCACTGCGGTGCAGCTATTCTTACTCATAGAATATGCCCAGAATGTGGATACTACAGAGGTAAACAAGCTATAGAAATTTAATATAGTTTATAGGTTAATAATTAAATATGGTGGTATAACTATTTATATCACCTGTTTTTTTATTTAAAAAAATTAGAAATTATGGACTTAGTTTTTGCCACCAATAACAAACACAAACTAGAAGAGATCTCCCACATTATTGGAAATCAATATAAAATCATCTCCTTGAAAGAATTGGGCTGTTTTGATGATATTCCTGAAACAGAAAATACTCTCGAAGGAAATGCCCTTCTTAAAGCAAGATTTATCCATTCCCGATTCCATTGTAACTGTTTTTCCGATGATACCGGATTAGAAATTGAAGCTCTAAATGGGGAACCCGGTGTTTATTCTGCCCGATATGCCGGTGAACAATGTTCATTTGAAGACAATATTGTTAAAGTACTTCAAAAAATGGAAGGAAAAAAGAATAGAAACGCTCTTTTTAGAACTGTTATCGCATTAATAATCAATAATACAGAATTTTTATTTGAAGGTTCAATCAAAGGAACCATTATTGAAAACAAAAAAGGAATTTCAGGATTTGGATATGATCCAATTTTTATTCCTGACGGATATTCAGAAACGTTTGCTGAAATGGGCAATGACCTAAAAAATCAAATAAGCCACAGAGCCATAGCCACACAAAAACTTACACAATTCCTTTTATTAGGTAATAAGTAAAAAGTAAAAAATAATAAGTAAAAAGTAAAAAATAATAAGTAAAAAAATAGTGAATAATGAGGACTTCCTCACTATTCACTATTCACTTTTAACTATTCACTAACTTAGTTTCTTTGGTCTTTAAGAATTTCTAGAATCTTAATCGCGCAGTCACTGATGATAGAACCTGGGCCAAAGATAGCAGCTGCACCCGCTTGATACAGATAGTCATAATCTTGTGCAGGTATTACACCTCCCACAATCACAATAATATCTTCCCTACCTAACTTTTTAAGTTCTTCAATAACTTGAGGCACTAATGTTTTGTGACCGGCAGCTAAGGATGATACACCTAAGATATGAACATCATTTTCCACAGCTTGTTTAGCCGCTTCAGCAGGTGTTTGGAATAATGGACCCATATCCACGTCAAAACCAATATCAGCATAACCGGTTGATACCACTTTAGCTCCTCTATCGTGACCATCTTGTCCCATTTTGGCAATCATGATTCTAGGTCTTCTACCTTCTGAAGCTGAAAATTCATCAGCCATTTGACATGCTTTTTTAAAAGTAGCATTATCTTTTTGTTCTGAACTATACACGCCTGTAATTAAATTAATTTTTGCTTTATAACGTCCGTAAACTTTTTCCATAGCATCAGAAATTTCACCTAAAGAGGCTCTTTTTCTGGCAGCGTCTACTGAAAGTGCTAAAAGGTTACCTTCACCGGTTTCAGCACATTTTGTGATTGCTTCTAAAGCAGCATCCACTTCAGTTTGATTTCTGTTTTTTCTTAATTCTGCTAATCTTATTAACTGAGATTCTCTAACAGCTGTATTGTCAACTTCTAAAGTTTCGATTGGATCCTCTTTTTCCAATCTATATTTATTAACTCCAACAATAGATTCAACTCCTGAGTCAATTTTAGCTTGTTTTCTGGCAGCAGCTTCCTCAATTCTCATTTTTGGGATTCCTGTTTCGATTGCTTTTGCCATACCTCCAAGAGACTCTATCTCTTGAATATGAGCCCATGCTTTTTCAGCAATCTCTTTGGTTAAGGTTTCCACATAATAGGAACCTGCCCATGGATCAACTTCAGAACAAACTTTTGTTTCCTCTTGAATAAAAATCTGTGTATTTCTAGCAATACGGGCAGAGAAGTCTGTTGGCAATGCGATCGCTTCATCTAAAGCATTGGTATGTAATGATTGGGTATGTCCCAAAACTGCGCCCATTGCTTCAATACAGGTTCTGGCAACATTGTTAAATGGATCTTGTTCTGTTAACGACCAGCCTGATGTTTGACTATGTGTTCTAAGTGCGAGAGATTTTGGATTTTTTGGATTGAATTGCTTTACAATTTTAGCCCATAACATTCTGGCAGCTCTCATTTTTGCAATTTCCATAAAATGATTCATACCAATTGCCCAAAAGAATGATAATCTTGGCGCAAACTCATCAATATTCATACCGGCGTTAACACCCGCTCTTAAGTATTCTAATCCGTCGGCAAGAGTGTAAGCTAATTCAATATCACAAGTAGCACCTGCTTCTTGCATGTGATATCCCGAAATAGATATTGAATTAAATTTAGGCATATTTTTAGCTGTAAAATCGAAGATATCCGCAATGATTCTCATAGATGGCAATGGTGGATATATGTAAGTATTTCTCACCATGAACTCTTTCAAAATATCGTTTTGAATGGTTCCGGTAAGTTGATCCATTTTAACCCCTTGTTCTTCGGCTGCCACAATATAGAAAGCTAAAACCGGAAGAACTGCACCATTCATTGTCATAGAAACAGACATTTGATCCAATGGAATTTGATCAAACAGAAGTTTCATATCCAAAATGGAATCAACAGCAACACCGGCTTTACCAACATCTCCTACTACTCTTTCATGATCTGAATCATAGCCTCTATGAGTGGCTAAGTCAAAAGCTATAGATAATCCTTTTTGACCCGCTGCCAAATTTCTGCGATAAAAAGCATTTGATTCTTCAGCTGTGGAAAACCCTGCGTATTGTCTGATTGTCCATGGTTTTTGAACATACATTGTTGAATAAGGGCCCCTTAAGAATGGAGGTAATCCAGCTGCATAGTTCAGATGTTCCATCCCCTCCAAATCATCTTTACCATAAACAGATTTAACAGCAATTTTTTCAGCTGTATTCCATTCTGGTTCAATATGATGTTCATTAGACCAATCTTTGAAATTATTTGAATTTTTTGGTTCAGTCTTATGGCTTACTTTACTAAAATCCGGACGCATAAATTGTTGATTTTAAGATATATAATTATTAACTACTTTTTTCTTACTTTAGGGTGCAAATATACACCAACTTTTTGAAACATCGGATATTATATCAAATAAAAAAGAAATTCTATATTTGCACTTTGAATTTTGAAATATGGATTTTATTACTATTAGACACCAACTACATCAAATTGCTGAATTATCGGGATTAGAATTTAGAACTAAAAATTTGATTGTTAATTATTTAGAATCATTTTCACCTGATCACATTTACACTTTTCCTAATAGCAACAATATTATTGCTGAATATATTTTTTCTGAGAATGGAAAAACTTTATTATTTAGATGTGATATGGATGCTGTTCCGGTCAGAGAAGAGTTAAGCATCCCATACAGGTCTGAAGTTGATACTGCATCTCACAAGTGTGGTCATGATGGGCATGTGGCATCTATGCTTTCATTCGCTGAAAAAATTTCTTCCAAACCTTTTAAAAACGGACGAATATTGTTATTTTTTCAGGAGGGTGAAGAATTAGGGTTAGGGGCACAAAGGTTAATTGAATCAAAATTTTTAAATTCGTTTTCAATTGATGAAGTTTATGCATTTCATAATATTCCTGAGGAGCCATTACATTCTATCATTGTAAAAGAGGGGAGTTTTAGCTGTTCTGTAATAAGTTGTGATATTGAACTTCATGGAAAGACTTCTCATGCAGCCGAACCTCAAAAAGGAGTTTCTCCATTGAGAGCCGCTGAAACAATTGTGAATAGTATTCTTACTTTAAACAATCCCAATCTTGATGATGAATCATATCGCGTCGTAACTTTAATTGAAATGAGAATTGGAGAGCAGGCTTATGGTGTAGCAGCTGGTAATGGTGTTTTAAGATTTACAATTCGCACCTATACGGATCAAAAGCTCCAAGAGCTGATTCATAAAATTGAGACAATGGTTCATTCGATTATGATTGAATTTGAAGAGATCCAATACCATTTGAACTGGTTACAATATTTTGCAGCTAACAACAACAACGCTGAGGTTATTGAAAAAGTAAAATCGGCTGCATTAGCAAACAGATTGGAATATCATGAAAAGAGATATCCATTTTCATGGGGAGAAGATTTTGGAATTATTACACAGAAATACAAGGGGGCGATGTTTGGGATTGGATCTGGAGAGAATACAGCTCCATTACATCATCCAATGTATGATTTTCCGGATTCTATTATTGAGACTGCAACTAAGATGTTTTATGATATTGCAAAAGAAAATCTAAAATAAAAAAGAGGCCTCATAAGGGCCTCTTTTTTTATTAATTTAATCTAAAATGGATTGGCATTTGCATATAAACTCTTGCCTTTTTCCCAAAGTGTTCTCCAGGATTCCATTTTGGACATTTTGAAATAACTCTGATGGCTTCTTCATCCAAAGCGGGATATACTGAAATAAGAACTTTTGGTTGAGTAACACGTCCATCTTTCTCCACAACAAATTGTACAAGAACAGTCCCTTCAACTCCAATGCTTCTTGGTTCGTCTGGGTATCTGAGTTCCTTTTTAAGATAGGTTCTAAAAGCTTCCTCACCACCTGGAAATTCAGGCATATGATTGACAAATGGAACAGGTTCCAAAATAGTAGGATCTGGTGTAAATATCTCAATTTCAACTGAATCATCCATAAAATAATCGTCGGGGAAATCATTCCAAAATTTTATTTCAGGTTTTAGATCTATAACACCTTTAACCGTTTTAATAATTTGTTCTTTAATAGGATCTCTTTTTGTATTTTGTTGAGTTTGATCAGTTGGTTTTGTGTTTTCAACCAATACAATAAAATCATCTTCAAAAACCGGAACCGGTTTTTGAGAATCGGTAGAAGCATAGAGTTCAAAGCCAGCATAAATGAAACTTAGAACGGTAACTAAGCCGAGAAGTAAGAATAAGCTTCTTTTTTTCTCAAGGTCTGCATTTTTGTTTTTCTTGGATAACATGGCTGTATGTTTTAAATGTGTGGTATTGTGTTTTAATATAACGCAAAAAAAAATACAGTTATTATAATTAACCAAATAAAAAAAGCCAATCTTTTGGATTGGCTTTTTTTTATTTTATGATAGTAATTGACTAGGTCAAACTAAAACGGATTGGAATTTGGTAGAAAACTCTAACAGCTTTTCCCATTTGTTTTCCTGGATTCCATTTTGGAGAAGCGGTAATAACGCGAACTGCTTCAGCATCTAAATCAGGATATACTGGAACCAAAACTTTTACATTAGAGATAGAACCATCTCTTTCGACAACGAACTCTACTAAAACAGAGCCGGTAATACCGATTTGACGACATTGTTCAGGGTATCTTAATTCTCTTTTAAGATATGCATTAAATGCTTCAATACCACCTGGAAATTCTGGCATTTGTTCTACAAAACGAACAGGTGGTTGTTCAGTTTCTTGATCTTGAATGATATCCACAGGAGTATAATCAGCAACTTCTTCATTTGGATCAAAATCTTGCAAGAAAGAAACTTCGTTATTTACTACTACGTTATTGTCAACAACTTTAAGGATTTGTTCTTGTTGTTGTTCTACAGGTGGAGGTGGAGGTGGAGCTTGATCAGTAGCTTTTGTTTGTTCATCCATTACGATGATAGCTTCATCATCTTGCATTGCTGCTTTTTCAATTTTATCTGTGGTTGCAAACAATTCAAAGCTAACATAAACTAAAGATAGAATGGTCACTAATCCTATAAGAATAAAGGAAGAGCGTTTTTTCTCAATGTCACCTTTTGTTGATTTTTTTTCAATCATTTTGGTTCATATTTATTGTTAATACCTTATCAGAAACAAGTCCGCAAAGATATAACTTTTTTTTTATTTTTTTATTGTAAAAAATGGATTAAAAATCAATTATTTTTTAAAAAAATTAGTCAATAATTGCTTTATAGTCTGCATCAGAAAGAAGGTGGTTAAGTTCACCTAAATTAGTTGGTTTAATTTTAATTAACCAACCTGCTTGGTAAGGATCAGAATTAATTAAGGCAGGGTTTCCTTCTAATTCTTCATTAAATTCTAAAATTTCTCCACCAATAGGAAGATAAAGATCAGAAACAGTTTTAACTGCTTCGATTGTACCGAATACTTCTTCGCAAGCCAAAGTTTCACCAACAGTATTGATATCAACAAAAACGATATCTCCTAACTGTTCAGCAGCATAAGCAGTAATTCCAACTATTGCGATTTCGCCATCTATGCTAATCCATTCGTGATCTTTTGTGTACTTTAAATTACTTGGTAAACTCATAATAAATATTTTTAAATTGTTAATTAATTAAATGGTCATTATTTCTTTTTCTTTTGTGTCAGCTATTTTATCTACTTTAATGATAAAATCATCAGTAAGTTTTTGAATATCAGCTTCTAATTTTTTAACAGCATCTTCCGGAATACCAGAATCTTTTAATTTTTTTGCTATTTCATTGGATGTTCTTCTTACATTTCTAATCCCTACTTTGGCTTGTTCAGCTTCTTGTTTGGTCTTTTTGACCAATTCTTTTCTTCTTTCTTCAGTTGGAGAAGGGATAACGATTCTTATAAATTCTCCATTATTTTGTGGTGTAAACCCAAGATTTGCAGCTAAAATTGCTTTTTCAATAGGTTGTAACATATTTCGTTCCCAAGGTTGTACAACAATTTGTCTTGCGTCAGGAGTACTGATATTTCCAATTTGTTCAATTGGTGTAGGATTTCCATAATAATCTACTTTCAAACCTTCCAACATTTGTGGAGATGCTTTTCCTGCACGAATTTTTTGAATCTCTTTTTCATAAAAAGAGATCACTTGATTCATTCCTTCTTTAGTAAGATTTAAACAGTTGTTCGTTTCTTCCATATATTTTAATTATTTTGTTTTATTTTCGTTTGATTTAACGATTTCAGCAATCTCTTCTTTAGACAATTTTACCCCTTTTCTCTCTTTTAATAAATTTTTAATTTCATTTTCAACAAGGGTGTTATTCCATTTGTAAGAATAAAGGAAATGACCAACTAAAACCAAAGTCCAGGCTAGCGTTAAGAAGAGAATTGATTTAAAGAATAATTGATCACCATTATTTTTAAAAATAAATATCCAAACCAACCATAGAAAAAGGAGGATCAGAACATAAAATCCGAGATGAATTTTAAAGTGTACTCTTTTTTTAGCTTTTTTATAAACCTGAGTCAACTCAAGTTCTTTATTATCTAGTGGATCATTCATTTTTTTTTGTTTATTTTATAATAGTACCTATGTGTTCCCCTTGAAGCACTTTGAGAAGATTTCCTGACTGATTAGCATCATATACATAAATGGGCATTCTATTTTCTTTGCAAAGTGTGAATGCAGTTAGATCTAAAATATTCAGATTATTTTTGTAGGCTTCATCGTATGATATTTCAGAGTATTTTGTAGCAGTTTTATCTTTTTCAGGATCAGCAGTATAAACGCCATCAACTCGAGTACCTTTGATTAAGAGATCCGCTTTGATTTCAACAGCCCTCAAAGCGGCAGCTGAATCGGTTGTAAAAAATGGGTTTCCGGTACCACCGGCAAAGATGATAACTTGATTTTCGATGTATTTTTCAGCCGTTTTAAAAAAAGATTTTTCACAAACTCCGTCAATAGCTAATGCAGATAAAATTTTTGTTGAAACGCCAACTTCTTCGAGTACAGTTTGAAGTGCCATAGCGTTAATCATGGTTGCCAACATCCCCATGTGGTCTCCTTGACGTCTATCAAATCCTTTATGAGAGCCTTTAACGCCTCTAAAAATATTTCCACCACCAATTACAACCCCCACTTGAACACCCAATTGGATAGCAGATTTAATTTCACATGCATAATGATAAACAGCCGTATAATCAATGCCATAATGGTCATTTCCCATTAGAGACTCACCGCTTAATTTCAATAAAATACGTTTAATATTCATCACACTATTTTGCCTGCAAAGATAAATCATTTTTTTTAAATATCGGGATATATTAAGTTAATATTTATCAAAATTTAATACACTTCAAAATTCATAGATGAAGCTATTTTGGGATATTTCGTAAAAAATATATACTTTTGCATCATTATTCACCAATTTTATAAAAATCATGAACAAAAAAGCATGTGTTTTTCCAGGTCAAGGAGCTCAATTTGTAGGAATGGGAAAGAATTTATTTGATCAATTCCCATCGGCTCGGTTGTTATTTGAACAAGCAGATGAAATTTTAGGTTTCAGTATTACTGAAAAAATGTTTTATGGAACAGAGGCAGATTTAAAAGAGACTCATATTACGCAACCTGCCATTTTCATAAACTCAATCATTGCCTATTTGATGTTAAATGAAAACATGGTTCCTGATGGCGTAGCAGGACACTCATTAGGAGAATTTTCAGCATTAGTGGCTAATAAAACATTAGATTTTGCTGATGGATTAAAGTTAGTATCAAAAAGAGCCAATGCCATGCAAAAGGCTTGTGTCATGAATCCATCCGGCATGTCTGTTATTATCGGTTTTGATGATGAAAAAGTAAGAGAAATCTGTGAATCAATTGATGAAGTAGTTGTACCGGCTAACTATAACTGTCCTGGGCAACTTGTTATTTCAGGTTCTTTTAAAGGTTTAGAATTGGCGGGTGAAGCGATCAAAGCTGCCGGTGCCAAAAGAGTTCTCGCTTTAAATGTTGGGGGTGCTTTTCACTCACCTTTAATGTTGCCTGCTCAAGAAGAATTAGCTGAAGCGATTCAAAATACTATTTTTAATACACCTATTTGTCCCATTTATCAAAATTATACTGCACTACCCTCTTCCGATCCAAGTGAAATAAAAAATAATTTAATCAACCAACTTACGGCTCCTGTACTATGGACAAAAACCATACAAAACATGACTAGTGACGGGTTTGCTGAATTTATTGAATTTGGTCCCGGTGAAGTATTGCAAGGATTAATCAAAAAAATCAATTCTATGGCACAGGTGAGCGGAAAAAAATAAAATTAAAAATTGTTTTTTCTAAATTGCTTATTGTCAAGTAAAAAAATTATTAACGACATTTTGTTAATATTAAGTCAATAAAAATGCATCATTATTTAGATGCATTTTTTATTTTAGCAAACTCATATTGAGCGTTTGCCATTTTTTTTAAAAAACTGTTTATCAAACCTTTCTTCCAGAATCTCGGAATATACTCCCATAGAAAAATCAGCAATCGGTTAATTTTCTAGAATAATAACCCAGTAAACAAAGTATCAGATTATGAGTAATGAATTTTCACCTTCCGGCTTTATTTCAGACCTTTTTATGGATGAAAAAAAATCAGAATCAAATCCTTTGACCGGACAGAAAATAATTGATTCACGAGAGGTTGTTCTAGAAAGATTGACAAGCTTAATGGATGATGAAATGGAACTAGAAGAAGTACAAATGGAAGTAAAAGAGATGGAAAAAACAGAGACACAGTCTATGGTTGTAGAACCTAAAATCTACACAAAAAAAGAGATTTTTAATAATGTTGTTGATTATTTTGATGGGGATGAGTTAGCTGCCGGTGTCTGGATTGATAAATATTCACTGAAAAATGAACAAGGTGAACTTTTGGAAAAAAGTCCGGATGACATGCACCGCAGATTGGCAAAAGAGTTTGCCAGAATTGAAAAGAAATATGTTAACCCGATGAGTGAAGAATTAATTTACTCTTTATTCAAAAGGTTCCAATATATAATTCCACAAGGAAGCCCAATGGCCGGAATCGGTAACAATTTTCAAATTGCATCACTCTCCAATTGCTTTGTAATTGGTAATGATGCTCGCTCCGATTCTTACGGCGGCATTATGAAAATGGATGAAGAACAAGTTCAACTGATGAAAAGAAGAGGTGGTGTTGGTCATGACCTTTCTCATATCAGACCATCCGGAAGTCAAGTGAAAAACTGTGCAATCTCCTCCACAGGGGTCGTTCCATTCATGGAAAGATATTCCAATTCTACTCGTGAAGTGGCTCAAGATGGTAGACGTGGTGCTTTAATGTTGTCCATTTCTATCAAACACCCTGATTCAGAAAACTTTATTGATGCTAAAATGACCCCCGGTAAAATAACCGGAGCCAATGTTTCTGTTAAAATAGACCATGAATTTATGGAAGCCGTTAAAAGCGGAAAACCATATATTCAACAATATCCTATTGATAGCAAAAATCCAAAAATCAAAAAAGAGATTGATGCCAAAAAATTATGGGATAAAATTATCCATAATGCTTGGCAATCTGCTGAACCCGGCATCCTTTTCTGGGATACTATCAACCAAGAAGCTATTCCTGATTGCTACTCTGATGAAGGTTTTAAAACCATTTCTACAAATCCTTGCGGTGAAATTCCATTGTGCCCTTACGACAGCTGTCGCTTGATCGCACTCAATCTATATAGCTATGTCAGAAATCCTTTTACGGATGATGCTACCTTTGACATGCCTCTTTTCAAAGAACATGTTCAATATGCTCAAAGATTAATGGACGACATTATTGACCTTGAAATTGAAAAAATTGAACAAATCATTCATAAAGTTGCCTCTGATCCTGAAACTGATGATGTGAAACGTGTTGAAATAGAATTGTGGCATAAAATTAAAAAACAAACCTTGAAAGGTCGTCGTACCGGTTTAGGAATCACTGCTGAAGGAGATATGTTGGCCGCCTTAAGTATCCGTTATGGCTCTGATCACGGCAATGCCTTCTCTGCAGAAGTTCATAAACAATTAGCACTTGCTGCTTATCGTTCTTCCGTTACTTTAGCAAAAGAACGTGGCGCTTTCCCTGTTTACAGCTGTAATAAAGAAGCTCACAATCCATTCATCCTTCGCCTAAAAGAAGCTGATGAAAAATTGTTCAACGACATGGTTCGTTTCGGTAGAAGAAATATTGCTTTACTTACTATCGCCCCTACAGGAAGCGTAAGTATTTGCACACAAACAACTTCCGGTATTGAACCCGCTTTCAATGTGGTTTATAAAAGAAGAAGAAAAGTTAATCCTAACGACTTGAATAACAGAAAAGCGATCCGTGATATCTCCGGAGACTACTTCGAAGAGTATCATGTTTTTCATCCCAAATTTATGGTTTGGGCTCAAACTCAAGGAATCTCCAAAGATAAACTTACCAATATGGATGATAACCAAATTCAAACATTGGTTGAACAATCTCCATACTATAAATCTACCTCCGCTGATACTGACTATCTTAAAAAAGTGGAACTCCAAGGGTTGGTTCAAAAATGGGTTGACCATTCTATTTCCGTTACCATTAATTTACCTCAATCTACTACAGAAGAAACCGTTGGAGCGGTTTATATAAAAGCTTGGGAATCCGGTTGTAAAGGGATGACCGTTTATAGAGAAGGTTCCAGAGATGGTATTTTCGTTTCTACCAGCGCTACCCCTGAGAAAAAACCTGCCGATGCTAAGAATCTTAAACGTCCTCAAGAATTGGAAGCCAACATCGTGAGATTCAAAAATAATAATGAAGATTGGGTTGCTTTCATCGGAACTAAAGACAACAGACCTTACGAGATTTTTACCGGTAAAACCGAAGAGGATCGTTTCCCAATCCCTCAATGGCTTCAAAAAGGGATTATCATCAAAAACAGAGATGCTAAAGGAAATAAACAATACGACTTTAAATACTACGATAAAGATGGATATGAAGTGATCATGAGAGGATTATCCCGTTGCTTCAATCCTGAATTCTGGAACTATGCTAAAATGATCTCTGCTCTTTTAAGACACGAAATTCCTATTGAAAATGTGGTAAATATTATCGGTGGTCTTAATTTTAGAGAAGAAACCATCAACTCATGGAGAAACGGTGTAATCAGAGCTCTTAAACGTTTTATTGAAGACGGAACTAAACAAAAAGGGACCATTTGTCCTAAATGTGGCCAAGAAACCATTTACTTTCAGGAGGGATGCTTAACATGCTCATCATGTGGGTATTCCAAATGCGGATAATAATATCTCTGTCATTTTAAATGACGTTACTGCACCGAGAAAAGTTGAAAAACTTACCTCGGTGCAGTTTTTTATATCATCCAATTGACTATTAAAAATAAAGGAATTTATGCCATTGTTTTAACCTGACAATCATTCCGGGAGTTGGATTTTTTGAAAAAAGATCCCATAAAGCAACTAATACTTCTTTGGCAATTTCTGATTCTTTTTGTAATTCCAAAAAACATTCGAAAACCCAGACTTTAACGGCAACTCTGATACTCGGATCTGCTACCCACTCCGCTAATACTTCAATGATCCGATCTCTTTCAGAATCTGATAGTATTAGATTATTTTTTTGAAGTGCATGTGCCATGATTTTACTGAAATGACGCATCGCACTTTTATTCTTAACGATCAGACAAAGTTGGACAAATCCTAAATTTGGATGATTGATTATTCCCGGATAAGAAAAATATATTTTCTCTAAAATATAGGCACATCTAAAAACAATTTGTTGTCTGGCAACTGAACCCCTTTCAAATATATACTGGTAATGTTCTGATTTTTGGATCACTCCTTCTGAAATATCATATTGAATCCCATCGGTTAAAACTTCAAACAGAAGATCTAATGTGTTTTCTAATACTATTTTATCTCTATTAATATTTGCAAAATCGTACTCAAAACTATAAATATACCGATCAATAAATTCAGACTTAGTCATTTTTCAAATTTGGTCACAAAAATAGATAAAAAATGATACATTTCATCCATTTTTGTATCTTTGTACTTTAATTTAAAAATATGTATATTATTGGTATCGCCGGTGGATCCGGTTCAGGCAAAACATCAGTGGTTAAAAAAGTGATTCAAGCACTTCCATCAGATAAAGTTAGTGTTTTATCTCAAGATTCATATTATTGGGACAATGGACATTTAACCCAAGAGGAAAGGGAACAAATCAATTTTGACCATCCTTCTTCTATTGAATTTTCCTTATTAGTTGATGATATTAAAAAACTACAAAATGGGGAAACCATACAAATGCCAATTTACTCCTATGTTACTTGTAGCAGAAGCAAAGAAACAATCCCTATTGAACCCGGTGAGGTGTTAATAATTGAGGGAATATTGATCTTTACTTGTCCAGAATTATGTGAATTACTCGATCTTAAAGTTTTTGTGGATACAGGTGCTGACGATCGAATAATCAGGATTATCCAGAGAGATGTGAATGAAAGAGGAAGGGGTTTAGATAAATCGATCCGACATTATGAAATGTATGTGAAACCGATGCATGAAATGTTTATCGAGCCCACTAAACGTTTAGCGGACATCATTATACCAATTGGTGGACATAATGAAAAAGGGGTGGATATTTTAACTTCCAAAATCAGACAAACGCTAGGAATTCTGGATTAAATAATTTTTGAAAATATTTTTTCTGCATTAGACGTGGTTATATTCATAACGTCTGATTCAGAAATTTCAAAGATTTCAGCCAGTTTTTTCCCGATTAAAGGAATATAGGAACTTTCGTTTTGCTTCCCTCTGTAAGGTTCCGGTGCAAGAAAAGGGGCATCAGTTTCAAGAACTAAATACTCCAATCCCACCTCTTTTACCAACTCTTGCAACTTACTTTTTTTGAAAGTAATTACTCCGGTAATCCCCAAATAGAATCCATTATCAATCAGCCATTTGGCCTCTTGAATGCCTCCTGAAAAACAGTGAAAAACTCCTGAAAATGGTTTTCCCTTAAACTTTTTGATTACTTGAAATGCTTCTGAAAAGCCATCTCTAACATGAACTGACAAGGGTAGATTTAAGTCAATTGCCCAACCCAATTGAGTTTCAAATGCGATCATTTGATTTTGAATATAAGTTTTATCATGGTATAAATCGATTCCGATCTCCCCAACTGCTACCACTTTTTCATTGACAAGTTGTTGTTCAATAATGTTAAGTTCTTGTTGATAATTCTCAAAGACATCTGTTGGATGCAATCCTATCATAGGGAATAGGTGATCTGGATATTGATCTGAAGCGTACAATAGATCTTGAATGGATTGAGAATTAACGCAAGGGAGTAAAACTTTCTGAACATTTGCACCTAATGTTCTTTTTACAACCTCATCAAATGTTTGAGGGTAGTATTCAGGATAGAGGTGACTATGGGTATCTATGTAGTACATTTTGTTTATTTAGAATGCAAAAATATTGAAAATAATTCACTTTTTCTCCTATTGCATTATATGAACAAAATTTTTATCTTTGCAGCATAAAATCTTTCGTTTTTTAACTTTTTTGACTCCTAGACTCTATTTTGCATTTTTTAAGCCAAAAAATACATTTTATATTCATTTCAAGCAACTTAAACCTAAAAAAAAGCTTCTTATAAAACAGAAAGACCTCAATTCCATATAAAAAAATCAAAAAATGAAAATCAATTTCATCAAATTTATTGCATTAATACTATTTTTGTTTACAATTTCGGGTTTACAAGCACAAATTACAGTTCTAAGCCCGAATGGATGGACTCCTCAAGTATTTCTTGAAAATGTACTGGTTTTACCACCTCAAATATCCGGAGTATATATCACTAACGGAACTTTTAATAATTCTTCAGCAGCACTACCCAATACCACTACTGCCAAAATTGGGAGGTTTACTAATGGACCCAATTTTACCGATTTCCCCATATCAAGTGGAATTATTATGGCAACCGGTGGCATATTAGCTGCACTTGGACCAAATAACTCAGGAGGATATAGTGTTTTAATAAATGATGGGACGACTGATACTAATTTACAAGCTTTAACTACAAATCCTATCACCAATATGTCCAAATTAGAGTTTGATTTTGTATCTATCTCCGGTGATGTTCAATTTGAGTATATTTTCGCATCTGAAGAATATCCGGTTTACGTATGTTCTGATTATAATGATGTTTTTGGATTTTTTTTAACAGGGATGCATCCGGTTACAGGGAATCTTACAACCTGGAATATTGCTTTAATCCCGGGTTCAACATTACCGGTTACTATTAATTCGTTAAATCCAGGAGTGCCTGGGGGTAGTGGAAGTTGCACGGGCCCAAATGAATCCCTAGCCTATTCAAGTTTCTATTGTAGTGTCCCCTCAGGTTCAGCCGGTATGCAATACGATGGTTTTACAGTTATTCCAGCAAATAATCCCAATGCACAAAATTTTCAAAGGTCAGGTTTGCTTGCCAAAACCAGAGTGGCTAAATGTACGCCATATCACATGAAATTAGGTATAGGAAATGTTCAAGATACGCTATATGACTCAGGAGTTTTTATTAAAGAGGGTAGTTTTATGGCCCCAACTGTTGAGTCTAATCATAATTATACACTTAATGGAAACGATACTTTGTTAAAAGCTTGTAATAGCGACACAGTAAATTTTTCTTTGTCCAGACGCGACCCAAGTAGAGGATACGTTTTCACAATAAGTAATAATAGTATTCCTAATCCGGGACTGTTTTTAAATCAAGACTATGAGATCTTTTATTTAAATTCAATCACTAATGAATTTTTACAAATGACAACTTCTGAGGCTAATTTTTATATACCCCGTGATTCGTTATTCACAAAAATGATTATACGAGTTCCTGAAACAGCCGTATTTGCACCTGGAGAAGTAAAAACATTGAGATTACAAATACGATTGGAAACTTGTTCTTTTGAAAGTCCAAGAATAGACACTTTAACATACTATCTGAGAGATAATAGCCCCATTATTATTCTTGACCAAGTGATCAATACCTGTGACCCATTAACCTCAATTGAAGCTGTTGAGACCGGAGGTGGATATATTGAAAATGTCACTTGGGATCCCCCTACCTATTTAGATGATCCTCACAGTTTTCAAACCAATTGTGACATTGCAGACTCCATTGTTTATACTGTTATAGCTTATGACAATATTGCTTGTCGTAGAGATACTGCAACAATCACCGTAAACTACACTCAAACGCCAATTGCCTCTTTTACAGCCGATAAAACGAGTGGTTGTGCTCCTTTAAACGTCCGATTTACATCGACAACAACCCCTGAATATGCTGCTTATATGTTTATCATCACCAATCCTGAGGGAACTGTAAATGATACTCTTTATGATGAAACCTTTTTATATACTTTCCAAAATCCGGGTTACTATAATGTAACTTATTATGCTAAAACAGCAGAAAGTGTAGGATGTGATGATTGGTTAGTTAATGACAATTATATTTATGTTTCAGCTTATCCTATTGCAGATTTTACATTTTTCCCACCTGAACCAACCAATGGAAGACCGATTGATTTCACGAATGAATCTACCGGAGATCATATCGTTTCTTACTCTTGGAATTTTGGAGATGGTTCTTCTACCCCAATAGAAAATCCGACTCATGCTTACCATATCACAAGCGATGAAACTTTCAATGTATTCTTTAGAGTAACCAATCAATACAATTGTGCCCACGATACGATCAAACAGATCACTGTAGTGGACAAATATGCATTCTATGTACCTAATTCATTCACTCCTAATAATGACGGTGTAAATGACGTTTTTTTACCAAGAGTAACTGATGTTTTAAAATATCATTTGATGATCTATAATAGAAATGGACAATGTATTTTCCAATCTATTAATCCGGAGGAATCATGGGATGGAACCTATAATGGAACGAAATGTCCTGCCGGAACTTACACCTGGATGATCGTCTATCTCAAATATGCAGAACCTGATTCAGAATTGAGAAAAACCGGATCTGTGATGTTGGTGAGGTAGAAAAGGACAAAGGACGAAGGACAAAGGACTTAAGACTGCAGGATGTTTTAATTGCAAATGTCTTAAATACAAGAAGATAAATTTTTTGATTGATTTTTTTCGTTTAAGTGCTGATAATTCAAAAAAAAGTTGTACTTTTGCACCCTCAAACAACGAGCGGTGCTGTAGCTCAGTTGGTAGAGCAACGGACTGAAAATCCGTGTGTCGGCAGTTCAATTCTGTCCAGCACCACAAAAAAGACCCAAACCTAAGTTTGGGTCTTTTTTTTTCAATACATCCAGTACATTTTTGTTTTATTCTTCCATCCCGCATCACTCTTATATTCTGAAAAGTAAATCACGATATCCGCATCACTTTTGTAATCAACAAAAAATATTTTCTTTTTGGCATCACTTTTATAAGTACAAAAATACCATAACCCTTTATTTTCGACAGCATCAGAACTGTACGTACATTTGTAAACAACCAGATCGGCGTCACTTTTGTATTGTGTTACATAAACCTTCACATCAGCATCTGATTTATACTCACAACTGTATACTTTTTGCGAATAACTCACTAGAGTTAGCATCAAAACGGTCAGAGCTAAAAAAAGTTTTTGCATAATATATTAATTAATGGGTCAAAGGAACATCTGGGTAAGTGGTGCCATTGATAGTAATATCCACTAGATTATCTAGGGTTCCATCTCCAAAATCGATCACAATATCTCTATTGCCGACCTCCAATTCAAGAATACCGGAAACAAAATATCTGTAACTCATATATCTCACTAAAGGAGTGACCACATCATGGGAGTAGCTCAATCCTTGTCGATTAATACCTGTGAATGAGCCGGTAACCTGATACACATTGTCCCAGATGCTGGGAGTTAACATCCCATCGATTTGAGTTCTGGTTTTTACCCCCTGACGGGTATATGTTGTTCCATCAGTGAAGATGATTTGTCCATTAGCAATTTGAATAGTATTAGCAATCGAAGACACTTTCGTAACCGTAATGGTTCCTAGAATCTGATTTCCATCGATTGTAAAATTGGTAAAAGTGATTACTCTAATGAAAGTGGTACTGTCTGGAGTTCCGGTAACATGAATGTTAACAATTCCATTTTTCACATGTGAATTAGCAAAATTGAGATTCGTATAATTCACAAAAGTAACGGTAATATCTCTGGAACCATCTGGATTTGTGACTATTGTATAGGTTTTTGATCCATCTTTAGAACCATTTTGATTTCCGGATTTATCTTCCAGAATAAGGGTCTGAATATCATCTGTTTCTGAGATCATGTCATCGTAATAACCATCCGCCTGAACATCATCCTTAACCGCTTGTTTTCTTTCTGTATCATCTAAGTGACCGTCACAAGACGAGAATGTAAGTGCAGCAAATATTGCACTTAAATAAAACCATTTTGACACTGCTTTCATAATTTTAATATTTGGTTGTTAAAATGAAACAAAAAAAGGACTGTCTTATTATTCATAACTAAATAATTAGACTATTATTATTTGAAAAGTTAAAAAACCGGATATTGAAACTGTAATTATCGATTTTTAAGTTTCAAAGAAACCAAAAGCATCCCCGCGGTAATGATTGCAATTCCCACAAAATTCAAATGAAATCCATTTGTAGTAGAGGTAAGCAAAATACCAATTAATGCAGAACCTGCGATCTGACCAACACTTGTAAAAATGGTAATCAATCCCTGACTGGTTGATCGATCTTCAGCGGAAGTATTATTTAGTAAAATATAACGTAATGAGCTTCCTGATAAAATAGAAAGTCCTAAACCCACGAAAGCACCACTTATGTAATAAAATCCTAATCGCCCATCCACTTGTGATAAAAAGAAAAAGCCCAAACTAAGAAAACTTAGCCCAATAATTACAACCCATTTCACACCAATTTTATCAATCATTCTCCCAAATAAGGGTGACCCGACGGCAGTTGCTAAAACGAAAGGGGTTAACATAAAACTGGCAGTAGAGGGTTCAACCTGAAATTCGTGAATCACAAACTTAGGGATGAAAACAAAACATGCTTGAATCAACCCGGTTACTACTGCAAGAACACCGGCAATCAGAATTTGAGAATTTTTAAAAAAACTAAGTTTAAGTATGGGATATTCAATGTGTTTTTCAGAAAGGATGAGAAAAATAAATGCAGAAGCAGCAATGATGAATGGAATCATGACCTTTAATTGAATAAAAGAAGAAAGATTATATCCATTAATACTATTCATTCCGTAAGTAAATGCGGCCAAAGCGATTCCCAAAACAATGATTCCCCTCCAATCCATTTTAATATTTTTTACGATACTTTGAGAAGGTAATATTTTAAAACTAAAAAAAATGAGAACGGCCGCAATAGGAAGATTGATAATAAAAAGAAAATTCCAGGAAAAATAACTTAGTAAAAACCCTGCGATAAAAGGACCTAACAAAAACGCTAATCCGAAGACGGCCCCAATTAGACCTAAAATTCTCCCTCTTTTATCAACAGGAAAAAGATCTCCAACTAAAGCAGATGCAACCGGGAAAATACCGCTTGCGCCAAACCCTTGTATTGCTCTACCTACAATAAGCCAGTTAAAATCATGAATAAACGAAACAATCAGTGATCCAAAAGCAAAGATAGACAATGCAATAATATAAATATTTCTTCTACCGAATTTGTCTGATAAACGGGCAAATAAGGATATACCAATTAAATTAAACAAAACATAACTCGAAAATATCAACCCCGATTCCCTACTGCTTATATGTAATGTTTGTTCAATTAAGGGAATAGCAGGTCCAACTATTGAAATATCTAAAGCACCCATCAAGACACCAAAAAATAGCAATCCAATGATCTTATTATTTTGATTTTTTCCCATGGTTTTTGATTATAATGAAAGACTAATTTTTACTGATCATTATTTGTTATTTTGTTCCATAAGTTCTTCCGATGTTTTCTATATTCGATTATAGGTTTATCCCCAATAATGAGTTTTTCATCCATCCTTAATGAACTCTTTTTTGGAATTTGAGTAATTACAATCCTTTTATCTTGTCGTAAGATAATAATACTGGATACTTTACCCATATAATTTACCAGTTGTTTTAAAACCGGTATTTTAATAAACTTTTGATAAAATCTGATATACACTATTGAATGCTCTTCATCAACAGGGACAAATGCCGCGAAAGCACGAACTTTATCTGCAATAAAATTTTGCCAGATATTTGGATAATGAAATTTCAGGTAAAAGAAATCTTTATAATCTTTAATCTCTTCCGGTTTTAATGGTTTCGTTTGGCCATCATCCACAACATTATTCACATAAAAAGTGATCATTTCATCCTCCCTTTCCACAACAGGACCATTTACTACTGTTTTTCCGCCTTTCCCAATGGTAGTTTTATGAACAAAAGGTAAATGCACTACATCTAATTGATTTTCAATAGCTCTGGAGTAATGAACATCCCAATGATCTTTAAAACCTGAATAAGAAAAATCTTTTAACTCGGTAAAGAAAAAAGGTTCGGATGTTATTATAGCTTCATCTCCGAACCAAACCCAAATAAATCCATAATTTTCGTAGGTTTTATAATATTTAACCCTCATTGATTCAGGAACAGGAGCATTTTTACCATTAGCGGGAATGGAAGTTACTTTACCTTTTTGATCATAGATAAAACCATGAAATGGACACTCCACTTTGCCATCAACGATTTTTCCGCAAGACAAAGAAGCACCCCGGTGGCAACATTGATCATGAATGCAGGAAACGGACCCATCATCATTTCTCCATAGAACGAGTGTTTCACTAAATCTTTTAATTTTTAAGGTTTTATTCCTTTTTAATTCCTTAGAGTCCAGAATCACATACCATTGATTGTAAATCATATTATTTTGTTTTTGGTTTATTGGAAGAATTTTTACGAATTTTTATTGAATTAGTTAACACAAAAATATAATATTTTTTGGTTTTAGGTCTTAGGTTTAAGGTTTTAGTTTTTTATTCATTTTTCAATCCATAACTTTTCGACCTTATCCTACGCCTTAGTAGCACACAGATTAATAATAAGCTAATGTGATAATAAGCAAATAAGCTAATTATAGGTGGGTAAATTATTCATTCTACAATTTAAATAACACTGTGTAACATTGTGCTACCATTGTGTAACACTGTGATCATTTCTATAAAAAACAATTATTAAATAACAAATTAAATCTGTGGTCATCTGTATAATCTGTGTCATCTGTGTTCTATTTTGGTTCTAGATTATTTGGGTTAGGTTTAAGGTTGAAAGGTTGAACGCTTCGCTGTTGAAAGGTTGAACGCTTCGCTGTTGAAAGGTGAAAGTATAAAAACCTTTAAACCCTTAAACCTTTAAACTAAAAACCATCTCTCCCTAAAAATTGTTAAATCAAAAGCCTATGTCGGAAAAATTCACTAATTTTGCCCCCATATAAAATATTGTATTATGGCGATCGAATTAACCGAACAAGAAATTATCAGAAGACAAAAGTTAGAGGAGTTTAACAAATTGGGTATCAACTCATACCCCGCAGAATTGTATGAAGTAAATGTGACTTCAAAAGAGATCAATGAGAACTTTCCTAAAGATCAATCTTTGTATCAAAATGTTAGTTTTGCCGGAAGAATTATGCACCAAAGAATTATGGGAGCAGTTTCTTTCTATGAATTGCAAGACGCGCAAGGTAAAATTCAAATTTACGCCAAACGGGATGAGTTGTGTCCCGGTGAAGATAAAACCCTATACAACGGCGTTTTTAAAAAATTAGACATTGGTGATATCATCGGAGTAAAAGGGTTTGTTTTTTATACTCAAACCGGTGAAATCAGTATCCATATCAAAGAGTTTACCATTTTGTGTAAATCTCTTCGTCCACTCCCTATCGTTAAGGAAAAAGATGGTGAAGTGTATGATGCTTTTCAGGATCCTGAACAAAGATACCGTCAAAGATATGTAGATTTAATTGTTAATCCACAAGTAAAAGATACTTTTATTAAAAGAACCCAATTGGTAAACACCATGCGTAACTTCTTAAATGAAAAAGGGTATCTTGAAGTGGAAACCCCAATCCTTCAACCTTTGTATGGTGGTGCTGCGGCTCGTCCGTTTAAAACACATCATAACAAATTGGACATGACTCTATACTTGCGTATTGCTAACGAATTGTATCTCAAAAGATTGATTGTGGGTGGTTTTGACGGAGTGTACGAGTTTTCCAAAGATTTCAGAAACGAAGGGATGTCCAGATTCCATAATCCAGAGTTTACCCAAATGGAGCTTTATGTGGCCTACAAAGACTACGAATGGATGATGAATACTGTTGAAGAGATGGTGGAAGCTGTTGCCCTAAAACTTCATGGAACCACTCAAGTACAAGTTGGTGAAAACATCATCGACTTCAAAAGACCATGGAAACGCTTCACCATGTATGGTGCGATCGAGCATTTTACCGGCACCGACATCTCCGGAATGAACGAAGCGGAGATGGCTGAATTTGCTAAAAAATGTGGTGTTGAAGTGGATGCCTCTATGGGTCGCGC
>DAONEU010000008.1:38897-41480 GCA_035403245.1 Bacteroidales bacterium
TTCCCTCAAATGAGACCTGAAAAGAAAAAAGAGGTAAGTTCAGAACAAGATTTTATTACTATTGGAGTTCCTCAACCTTGGGTTGCAGCTCTATACAAACTCAATATCAACACTTTAGAATTATTAAAAGAAGCAAATCCAAACAAACTACTTAATGATTTGGGTGGAATGAGAAAAAAACTTAAAATGGATGTCCCTGCTGTTCAACTTCAGGAGATTCAAAATTGGATTGCAAATATCAAATAAAAACCTTAATAATCAACCTATTAAAAAAAATCAAATATCATGAAAAAAGTACATAATTTTAATGCCGGCCCTTGTATCCTTCCAAAGGAAGCGATCAACAATTCGATTGAAGCTCTGAAAGACTTTGTCGGAACAGGAATGTCAGTTATTGAAGTTTCTCACCGTTCTAAAGAGTGGGAAGCAGTGATGAAAGAGTGTGAAGATTTATGGAGAGAATTATTAAATATCCCTGACAATTACAAAGTGTTATTCTTAGGTGGTGGCGCAAGTTTACAATTCTGTATGGTTCCAATGAATCTATTGGAAAATAAAGCTGCTTACTTAGAAACCGGTGTTTGGGCAAAAAAAGCATTAAAAGAAGCTAAAGGATTAGGTAATGCTGTTTGTGTTGCTTCATCTGCAGACAAAACCTATAATTACATCCCTAAAGGATATGAGATCCCTACAGATGCTGATTATTTCCACATCACAACCAACAATACCATTTACGGAACTGAGATCAAATACGATATGGATTGTCCTGTAACTTTAGTAGCAGACATGTCCTCAGATATCATGAGCCGTCCGGTTGATGTTACCAAATATGGAATGATCTATGGTGGTGCTCAAAAAAATGTAGGTCCTGCAGGGGTTACTTTTGCTATCATCAGAGAAGATATTTTAGGAAAAGTTTCTCGTTATTTACCAACCATGTTGGATTACAGAACTCATATTCCTGAAGGTTCTATGTTCAATACACCTCCTGTATTTTCAATCTATGTGATGACTCAAACTTTAAAATGGTTGAAAAACATAGGTGGATTAGAAGCAATGAACAAAATGAATGTTGAGAAAGCTAATATTCTTTATAACGAAATCGATCGCAACCCTATGTTTGTAGGAACAGCTGAAAAAGAGGATCGTTCTTTAATGAACATCTGCTTTGTTATGAGCGAACAATACAAAGATAAAGAGGATGCATTTATGGCATTTGCTAAAGAACGTGGCATGGTTGGAATCAAAGGACACCGTTCCGTTGGTGGTTTCCGCGCTTCAACTTACAATGCTTGTCCAAAAGAAAGCGTTGAGGCTTTAGTAGCTTGTATGCAAGAATTTGAAAAATTAAACGCTTAAGATCATGAAAGTATTAGTAGCAACCGATAAACCATTTGCTAAAGCAGCAGTGGACGGAATCAGAAATATTGTGGAAGGTGCCGGTCACGAATTGGCCCTTTTAGAAAAATATACGGATGTTAACGATTTTTATGCAGCTGTTAAAGATGCTGATGCATTGATCGTTAGATCTGACAAAGTGACTAAAGAGGTGGTTGATGCCGCTCAAAATCTTAAAATTGTTGTACGTGCAGGTGCAGGTTATGACAATTTAGATTTAGCCGCTTGTACTGCTAAAAACATCGTGGCAATGAATACTCCCGGACAAAACTCCAACGCTGTTGCTGAGTTAGCTCTAGGAATGATGGTATTCATGGCTCGTAATCAATTCACTCCCGGAACAGGTGGTGAGTTGTTAGGTAAAAAACTAGGGATTCACGCTTACGGAAACGTGGGCAGATTGGTAGCTAGAATTGCCAAAGGGTTCGGAATGGAAGTATATGCTTTCGATCCATTCGTAACTCCTGAGAAGATGGCTGCTGAAGGAATTAAACCTTGTCAAAGTGTTGAAGAAATGTACAGCACTTGTCAATATATTTCCTTACATATTCCAGCTAATAACCAAACTAAAAAATCGATTGGATACGATCTTTTATCAAAAATGCCTAAAGGAGGTTGTTTGGTAAACACCGCTCGTAAAGAGGTGATCCATGAAGAAGAATTAGTAAAATTATTAGAAGAACGTACTGATTTGAAATACATTACCGACATTGCAGCAGATAATCAAGCTGAGTTGAACGAAAAATTTGGCAACCGTGTATTTGCATCTCCAAAGAAAATGGGTGCAGAAACTGCTGAAGCCAACATCAACGCCGGTTTAGCATCAGCTAACCAAATCATCAAATTCTTCCAAACGGGAGATACCACTTTCCAAGTGAACAAATAAGAGACTAAGGACGAAAGACGAAGGACAAAGGACGAAGGACAAAGGTTTTTTGTATGAATAGGAAATGGCAAATTTGCAAAGTGCAGGTTTGCCATTTTTGATTTATAATTTACTCACCTCTAATTAGCTTATTTGCTTATTATCACATTAGCTTATTATTAATCTATGTCATCAGTTTGCTACCAACGGACTTGCTTCTTCAAACTTATCAAGTTTTTTGAAGCCCCATTTAAGCATGATGGGTGTAGTAAGGGTCGTTAAAACTCCCATAATCACTAAGATGGAGAATATTTCACTGG
>DAONEU010000009.1:0-3415 GCA_035403245.1 Bacteroidales bacterium
AAACTCTTTACAAATAAAATAGTAAAGCAATAGAATAATTTCAATCGATATCGTTAATTTTTAACCATTTGATTGACTGCCGTCTGTCGACTATTTAGGTTCACAAAGTCACACACAGTAATAATAAAGTTTCTCAAAGGAATATCTTTTACAAAACTTTCTATTCAAAACTTTGTGAAACTTCTTTTTAAACTTTGTGAAACTTAGTGCACCTAAAAAAATCTCTATTGATTTTCTAAATTCAAAAAACTCTATTGTCCAAAAACTTATTGAATCTCGAACGTCGAACATCGAACGTCGAACGTCGAATGTCGAACGTCGAACATCGAACGTCGAACATCGAACATCGAACGTTAAACCTCGAACTTCACCAACTCCGGTTCCTCTTCAAAAACCAGATAAGTATTCAGCTTTAACCAGTCGCCCGTGTTGAAATAGCGCGAATTTTGAATCGGTATATTTAATGCCAAATGTCGATGTCCGTAGATAAAGTAGTCAATCTGATGCTCTTTTAAATACTCTTTGATGAACAGAATCACAAACTCTTTGTCTTCCCCCATGAACTGCTCTTCGTAAGATGGGGTCATCGCTCTGCTCTTTTTGGAAAAGAACCGTGCAATAGCAAACGATGTGGAAGAGGGAAGTAATCCATACAACCAAATATTGAATTTGCGGCTAAACATCCATCTCATCAGTTTGTACCCATACTGTCCGGGACCTAACCCATCTCCATGTCCGATCAGACATTTTTTTCCATTGATGGTAAACTCTTTTTGATTTCTAAAGATGTGAATACCAAATTCTTGCACCAGATAGTTTTTGACCCACATATCATGGTTTCCGGTGAAATAGTAAATCTCTATCCCCTTTTTTCGAATTTCGTATAGTTTTGCTAAAAACCGATAGTTTCCCTTTGGAATAACACAACGGTATTCAAACCAATAATCGAAAATATCACCTAGAAGAAACAAGTGTTTGCCATCCTGTAATACCAAGTCAAGCCACTGTATGATCAACTCTTCCCTTTGATCACTTACCTCTTTGTTGGGTGAACCAAAGTGAAAATCTGAAGCAAAATAACATTTTCCGTTGAGGGTCATAATGGTGCGTAATTAATAGGATTTAATCAGTGATTCTATTTTTATTAATTTATTTTTCAAATCATTTGCCAATATAAAGTCGAGATCCTTTACAGCGACTTCCAACTCTTTCCTTGTTTTCTTTAAACTATCCTGAAGCTGTTGTAAATTGAGCATTTTTAAAGTTTCCTCTTCGGCCGCCATCGGATTATGAGGATCAGCAATCGGATATTTTTTAGAGTCTTTTTTGGTGAGATCTAAGGATCCTCTTATTGAAAAATCTTCATTTTTCTGAACAGTTGTTGGAGTAATATGATGTTTCTCATTGTAGGCAATCTGTTTAGCTCTTCTTCGATTGGTCTCATCGATAGTAGCTTGCATCGATTTGGTCATTTTATTGGCATAAAAGATGACACGCCCTTCCGAATGTCGCGCTGCCCGACCGGCAGTTTGGGTCAACGATCTTTCATTTCTTAAAAAGCCCTCTTTATCGGCATCCATAATGGCTACTAATGCAACTTCAGGTAAATCCAATCCTTCACGCAGCAAGTTTACCCCAACCAAAACATCAATGGCACCGGCTCTAAGATCCTGAAGGATTTCCACCCGTTCAAAGGTGTCTACATCCGAGTGAATATATTTGGTTTTAATCCCAATCCGAATCAGGTAAGAGCTCAACTCCTCGGCCATTTTTTTGGTTAGTGTCGTAACCAGAACCCGTTGCCCTTTTGAAACGCAATTTTCCACCTCATCTAAAAGATCATCCACCTGATTATCCGCCGGACGAACTTCAATGGGTGGATCTAAAAGTCCTGTAGGTCTAACCACTTGTTCCACAATGAACCCATCTGATTTACTTAGCTCATAATTAGCAGGTGTTGCACTCACGTATATGCTTTGACCAATCAGTGATTCAAACTCCTGAAATTTCAATGGTCGGTTATCCATCGCTGCAGGTAGTCGAAAACCATATTCAACCAGGTTGATTTTCCGCGCACGATCACCACCGTACATGGCTCCAACCTGAGGTACTGAAACGTGACTTTCATCTACAATCAAAATAAAATCATCCGGGAAGAAATCGATGATACAGAAGGGGCGTTCCCCTTGTTTCCGTTTATCAAAATAGCGGGAATAGTTCTCAATTCCGGAACAGTAACCCAGCTCTTTCATCATCTCAACATCATAAGTCACCCGGTCATCTAATCTTTTTGCTTCCAGATGTTTACCAATCGATTTCAGATAATCGATCTGAGCGCCCAAATCTAATTTTATTTGATTAATAGCTTCATTAACAGACTCTTGTGAAGTAACAAAAAGATTCGCCGGATAGATTTTTAAGTCTTCTAATGTGTTAATCTTTTTCCCCGATTCTGCTTCAATCTCTTCAATTTTTTCAATCTCATTATCCCAGAAAATGATTCTGTAAGCATTGTCATTGTAAGGTGGAAACACATCTATTGTATCTCCTTTTACCCGAAATTTAGCAGATTCTAAAGTTAATTCTGTTCTGGAATACAAACTATTCACCAAGGCGTGTAATAGTTGATCTCTATTGATCACCATTCCTTTGTGCACATTGATCACACTTTTGGCAAAATCCTCCGGATTTCCAATCCCATAAATACAAGATACTGAAGCGACTACAACCACATCGCGCCTTCCGGAAAGCAAAGTGGAGGTGGTTCTTAAACGGAGTTTTTCGATCTCATCATTGATGGAAAGATCCTTCTCGATATAGGTATTTGTGGAAGGAAGATACGCTTCCGGTTGGTAATAGTCGTAGTAAGAAACAAAGAACTCAACTGCATTCTCCGGAAAAAAAGTTTTAAACTCGGAATACAGTTGAGCTGCTAAAGTTTTATTATGACTGAGAATAAGTGCTGGTCGGTTTACCTCTTTAAGCACATTGGCTATAGTAAACGTTTTTCCTGATCCTGTTACTCCCAGTAGGGTTTGTGCCTGATCTCCACGATGTAACCCCTCTACCAGTTGTTTGATAGCTTCCGGTTGGTCACCGCTGGGCTCAAAAGAGGAGACAAGCTTAAAGTTCATTATTTTCTACCTGGATACACCTTAAGTGCTTCGGCCAAACAGATCATCGCTTCTTTCAAATCATCCACTTTCAAACAATAACTAATTCTTACTTCATCTAAACCTTGTCCTTTAGTGGAGTAAAAACCGGTTGCTGGTGCTAACATCACGGTTTTTCCGTTGAAGTTAAAATCTTCCAATAACCATTGGCAGAAACGATCTGAATTATCAATTGGTAAACGTGCTACTACGTAGAATGCCCCTTTAGGGTTTGGACAAAAACATCCCGGCATTTGATTGAT
>DAONEU010000009.1:3515-16432 GCA_035403245.1 Bacteroidales bacterium
TGTTAGAAAATCCGTTGTAATTTGCATAAAAAGGTTCAGGAACAATCACTTCATCATCAGGATCCAAACAACTATTGAAAGCAAAAAGGATCGCTTCTGATCCACCGTTGGTTACAATGATTTCGTCAGGAGTTAGTTCAATTCCCACTGTTTTGTAGTATTCAACCAGTTTTTCTCTATAGCTTAATAGTCCGGCAGAATGGGTATATTCAACCACTTTGATATCGCAATCTTTAATCGCTTGACGAGCTATTTCAGGAGTTTCAATATCAGGTTGACCAATATTCAAGTGATACACATGAACACCTCTTTTTTTAGCTTTTTCGGAGTAAGGAACCAATTTTCTAATTGGTGATGCGGGCATTGCTTCCCCTTTTTTTGAAATTTTTGGCATATTGTATTGATTTTTAATATTTTATAATTAACAAATTTTTTAAAAATGATGGTGCAAAGATATAAAAAATAAGCTAATGACCAAACAAATACAGTGCGTAACAACACAAAGTGCTTATCCGCTCTTAAAACCGCTAACTCACAGATTTTTCGTATCTTTGCAGGTTCAAATGTAACTCTAATGAAAAAAATATTTTTAATTCTATTTCTCTCTTTATCAGCAATATACATTTTTGCTCAAATCCCGGCGAACTACTATTCAGCGGCTCAAAATAAAAAAGGGTATGCTTTAAGATACGCTTTGTTTAATATTGTTAAAACGCATACTACGCTATCTTATGATTATTTGTGGGATGCTTATGAATATACAGATTTAAAACCCAATGGAAAAGTTTGGGATATGTATTCTGATAGACCCGGTCAAAATCCTCCATACGAATTTACTTATGGTTCAGATCAATGTGGAACCTATTCCAATGAAGGAGATTGCTACAACAGAGAGCACAGCATCCCAAAAAGCTGGTTTAATGATGCGTCTCCAATGGTTTCAGATCTGATGCATATTGTTCCAACTGATGGAAAAGTCAATGGGCAGAGGAGTAATTTTCCTTATGGTGATGTTGCCAGTGCAACCTGGACCAGTCAAAATGGTTCTAAATTAGGAACAAGTGCTGTATCCGGATATACCGGAACTGTTTTTGAACCTATTGATGAATACAAAGGAGATTTTGCGCGCATCTATTTTTACATGACTGTTTGTTATATGAATAAAAATTTGGGTGCTACCTCCACTTCAATGTTCACCAATAGTAATTTAAAACCATGGGCGCTCAACATGATGATCCAATGGAGCATTCAGGATCCTGTCAGTGAAAAAGAGATTAATCGGAACAATGCTGTATATCAACAGCAGGGAAATAGAAATCCATTTGTGGACTATCCTGAGTTAGTTGGAAAAATTTATGGAGCTGATTCTGTAAATGTATTTCAACCCTCATCTATAGATGAGTATCAAACTGTTGATTTTGTTTCTTTCTCTAACCCTTCAACACAATATATCCAACTTTTTTATACTTCGGAATTTGACAATACTTTAAATTCCCAAATCACTATTTTTGATCTTCGTGGCAAAAACATCATAAATCTATCATTGACCAACCAACCACAAACTATTGATATTCAATCACTAAGTCCAGGGGTTTATTTGCTCAAAATAGATCATTCTAAAAATTCAAAAGTGTATAAATTAATCATCCAATAAAATGGCAAAAATTAGATTAACCAAAGTTTTCACTTATGCAATGGCTCATGCCTTGGATAATTATGACGGGCTTTGCAAGAATATTCATGGTCATAACTACCACCTTGAAGTTACCGTTTCCGGTATCCCGGTTATTGATCTCTCTTCCCCTAAAAAAGGGATGTTGATCGATTTTTCTGATTTAAAAAGAATCATCCATCACGATATAATCGATGTATTGGATCATGCTTTAATGTTGAATCAGGATACCAATCCTGAATTAATGGCACTCCTAAAAAAAAGTTACGAAAGGGTGATTATGGTTCCATTTCAACCCACTACTGAAAACATGTTGTGTTATCTCGCGGATACTATCAGAAATATTCTTCCTGAAGGAGTCCATTTGTATTCTTTAAAATTGAAAGAGACAGAAAACTCTTATGCGGAATGGTACGCTGTAGATAATGAATAATTGAATTGATCAAATAGAAATATCATGACTGAAAATACACATAAAGCCGGTTTTGTGAATCTAATCGGAAACCCTAATGTTGGTAAAAGTACCTTAATGAATCGCTTAGTGGGGGAAAACCTTTCCATTATTACCCCAAAAGCACAAACTACTCGTCATCGAATTAAAGGGATCGTGAATGGCCCCGATTTTCAGATTGTTTACTCGGATCTTCCGGGCGTTTTAAATCCTGCCTATAAAATGCAGGAGATGATGATGCGCTTTGTGAATGAAGCTCTTAAAGATGCTGACGTCATTTTGTATATGGTGGAATGTGGTGAAAAAAATTACAACCCTGAAATTATAGAAAGATTACAACATTTTGAATCACCTATTTTATTGATTATCAATAAAATTGATAAATGTAGTGCAGATTTGGTTGAGGAAACTGCTACCTTCTGGAAAGATCTTCTTCCAAAATCGGAACTATTTCCAATTTCTGCTTTGGTGAGTACTAATCTTGATCTTTTGATGACAAGAATTGTGGAGTTACTTCCCTTATCTCCTCCATTTTTCCCTAAAGATGAATTAACCGATAAACCGGTACGTTTCTTCATTTCTGAAATTATCCGTGAAAAAATACTCTTTCTTTATAAAAAAGAGATCCCATACAGTGTCGAAGTTGTTGTGGAAAGTTTCAAGGAAAGTGATGATATTGTGAGAATTGGTGCCATGTTGTATTGTGAAAGAGATACTCAGAAAGGGATCATTATTGGAAACAAAGGGAGTGCCATCAAGCAACTGGGTATCGATTCCAGAGCTTCCATTGAAGCTTTTTTAGAAAAGAAAGTATATTTAGACCTATCTGTAAAAGTGCTCAAAGATTGGAGAGACCAGGATCTTATGATGAAAAGATTTGGCTATTTTGAGGGGTAATTTGCTATGGGACAGGATCATATCCACTCCCACCCCATGGATTACATCTTATAATTCTCTTAAAGGTTAGCCATCCCCCTTTTATTGGTCCATGTTTTCTAAATGCTTCTATCCCATAAGCTGAACAAGTTGGTGTAAACCGACAGCTTCTTCCCATTAATGGTGATAAAGTATATTGATATATCCTGATCAAAAAGATGAAAACATAACTTATCATTTGGGAAACAAAACGGATAATTTTATTCATTTTTAAGATGTTAGTGACTCCGGCGGGATTCAAACCCACGACCTTCAGAACCGGAATCTGACGTTCTATTCAGCTGAACTACGGAGCCATTTTTCAATTTGCAAAGATACTATTTTGTATTTAATTTTTTATTATCTTTGCATCCTAATCATAAAATATACTACCATGTCAGAAAAATTTGTAAACAGATATTCAGATGAAGAATTGGAGGAATTCCGTATTCTCATAGAAGGAAAAATTGCTGAAGCAAAAAAAGGTTTGGATGTTTACTCTGAAGCTTATAGCAACGCAGGTAACGACACAACTGACACTTCACCAACTTTCAAAATCTTGGAAGAAGGTAACCAAGTATTATCTAAAGAAGAAAACAGTAGACTAGCCAGTAGGTTAGACAAGTATATCAAAAATCTTGAAGCTGCTCTTGTTAGAATTGAAAACAAAACCTACGGAATTTGTAGAGTTACAGGAAACTTAATTCCTAAAGAGAGACTTAAAAGTGTTCCTCATGCTACTTTAAGTTTTGACGCTAAAGTTAACGAAAAGAAATAAGGTGAAAAGGTGGAATAAATATACCATTGTCTCTCTCATTTTCATAGTTTGTATCGTTTTATTGGACCAAATCCTTAAAATTTGGATTAAATCTGATATGCAATTAGGGGAAATAAGGAACGTTATAGGTAACTGGTTCTTTCTCTATTTCGTTGAAAACGAAGGAATGGCATTTGGAATCTCTTTCGGCGCTAAAGCAGGAAAAATAGTGCTTACTTTACTACGAATTGGCGTGGTTAGTTTCTTGATTTACTACGTTTTAAAATTAGTTAAAGAGAATAAAATTGATTGGATTATCATCTTAACTTTTTCTTTAATTATTGCCGGTGCCTTTGGAAACATTATTGATAGTCTATTCTATGGCCTGATATACGATTATGCCCCTTTTATGCAAGGTAAAGTGGTAGATATGTTCTATTTTCAACTGTTTAGAATTCCTGATTGGGTTCCTTTATGGGGTGGTAATCATTTCTTTCCTGCCATTTTTAATATTGCAGACTCCTGTGTTACCGTTGGCGTTGTAATGATCATTGTTTTTAATAAAAGATTCTTTACAACCAAAGAAAAAACGGTAGAATCCAACGATTCTACATCGCAGCCGCAAGCGTAACTACACTTACTTTAACACCCTCAATATTAACAAATTGGGCAATAGCAGCTTCTAAGGTTGCCCCTGTTGTCAGAACATCATCGCATAAAAGAATGTGCTTGTTCTTTATGGCATCTTGATGAGTTACTTCAAAGACATTTTTTACATTTTCCCATCGCTTAAACCGTCCTTTTTTAGTTTGAGTTTCTGTGTAATCTTTGCGAATTAAAATTTCATTCGAATAGGGTTTGTTGAATGCTCTACTTAACCCTTTCGCGATCCACTCACTTTGATTGTACCCTCTCTTCTTTTCCTTCCTTTTGTGTAACGGAATGGGAATAATTAATTCAATATCTTCCAAATGATTACACTGTATTAAATCTACCCCATACAAGTATCCTAAATATTCTGCTAATTCTTTTCCCCCTTTGTACTTTATCTCATGAAGAATATCTTGAACACAATTCCCTTTTCTATAAAATAAAAAACTAAATACATTCTCTACCCTTACCCTTCCCATAAAGTTGTATATCAATGGATTATAATCAATTTTATGAAATTCTGTTTCAGGTAAATTTTGCAAACATCCTAAACAAAAAAATGTTTCATGTTGCCTTAATGCATTTCCACATGATATGCATAGTTTAGGATAAAAAAAAGAGAGGAGGTTTTCTAGTATCTGTGAGATTTTTTTCATTTTAATACAATTTTATTCGTATTTTTGCAGTTCTGTTAATTTAGATAACAAAAATATAAAAAAATATATAATATGGAAAATTTTAATTCACAAATGGAAGAAAAAAATCCACTAAAAAAATGGGTTATTTTATTAGGTGTTTTATCCTTTGTTTTTCTTTGTACAACTCTTTATTTTGGTTTCTTTTCCAAGCCTGTTTTTAATCAACAGTATGTTCAAACAGTTGAAGAAAAAGATAACCTTCAAGCTGAGTTGGATGCTTTAATTCAGGAACATAATAAAATTAAAGCTGAATATGGAGATTTATCCAATCAATTAACAGAGAAAGACAGCGTTATCCTTGCCAATGCTGCAGAAATTAAAAAATTGATCAACAAACAGGCTGACTATAGAAAAATCAAAAAACAATTAACCCGTTTACAAAATATTACCCAAGAGTATGTTACTGAAATTGACCAATTATACACTGAAAACAAAAGGTTAAAAGAGGAAAATACTCAAGTGAAAACTGCTTTAGCAGAATCTCAAGTTCAATCTGCAACCCTACAACAAGATAAAGAAACCCTAAATAAAAAAATCAATACAGCTGCCGTTCTTAAAGCTTATAATATTCACGCCCGTCCAATTTACTTTAAACGTAAAGGGGAAGAGGTTATTACCGAAAAAGCAAGTAGAGTAACTCAAATTAAAACAACTTTTATCTTAAGTGAAAACTCTTTAATTCCTGCCGGTCCTGTTAATGTGTATTGCAGAATTGCTATCCCTGAAACTGGTAGAGTTTTAACTCCCGGTGCCGGTGATGCTTTTACTTTTAATTACCAAGACCAAAAATTACAATACTCCGTTAAAAAAACAATTAACTATAACGGTAATTCCGAAACCATTGGTTTACTTTGGGACTTGAAAGAAAAAGATAAAGCGGTTAAAGGTAGATATGTTATTCAAGTTTATACTGATAATCTTTTATTAGGAGAATCATCATTTGAACTTAAATAAATCCAAACCGTACAATTTTAAAATCAATGGCTAAATATTCAGATTCAATAGATAAAATCACCAAAGCTCGTCTAAACTTATCCGCTTTTGGATCAGTCTTTAGCTTGGCTTTGACCATGTTTTTTATCGGAACTTTAGTTTTTTTCGCATTCTTTTCTTATCGGTTTATTGATAATATTTCAAAAAAAATTGAAATTGAAATTTTATTTTATCCCGATATAAAAGAGGCCGATATCATGGCTTTTGAACAAAATCTAAAATTAGAATCGTATATTTCTGCTTCTCGTTTCTCTTCCCAAATAGAAAACACTAAAGAAGCTATTAAAACCATAGGTAACGATTATACTGAAATCATTGCAAATCCAATTAATGCTTCTGTGATTATTAGTGTTACCCCTGAATATGCCAATAGTGACTCTTTAAATGCGATTTCAAAAAGAATTAAAGCAAATAGTTTTGTACAGGATGTTCAGTACTCTGATACCATCGTGAAAGCTGTTCTAAATAATTTTGTTAAAATTCAAATTGTGATATTTGCCCTTTGTGCAGTTTTCATGATTATCTCAATGCTCCTCATAGCAAACTATTTAAGACTTACTATTTACGCTAAAAGATTTAGCATCAGATCTATGCTTCTAGTCGGTGCAACCAGACGTTTTGTTCGTAAACCTTTCCTTTTTAAAGGATTTGTTCAAGGAGTTTGGGGTGGGTTCATCGCGCTAATTCTATTAGCATTCTCCCTTTATGAAGGAAACCTCATGATGCCTGAATTTATCGATTTCTCTAATATGTTCTTGGTTTCAATTTTATTGGGATCTCTTTTCATTTTTTCGATACTATTTACTGTTATTATCTCTTTAACATCAGTGAATAAGTATATTAGCATTAATACAGATCGGTTATATTTATAAAAATTATATTATGTCAACACCAACAAAAAAAGCTCCTCCAATTTTTCGTAAATTCAACTATATCCTTATGATTATTGGTATTGTGGTCTTAGCTATAGGTTATATTTTATTAGCAGGTGGAGGTTCTGATGATCCAAACGTATTCAATCCTGAAATTTTTAATACCAGAAGAATCGTAATTGCTCCGTTAGTTATGTTAATTGGCTTAATCATTGGAATCGTTGCAATTATGTACCATCCAAAAGTCAAACCAACTCAAGAATAGTTTTCAAATCCATGAAAACATTCCTAATCTGGTTCAAAAACGCTCGATACGCAGCTATTCCCCAAAGCTTGCTTCCCGCATTAGTCGCAATCGCCTTTGCTGCTAATTCGGACAAATTCTCCCCTATTTTAGCATTTCTAAGCGTCATTGGCGTTGTATTCGCTCATTTGGGATCTAACCTTTTTGACGACTATTTTGATGCTAAAAAAAATGACTCCTCTTATAAAGATCGTCTCGCTTCAAAAGGAATTCGCTCTCGTATTGCCAAATGCAGCTACCTTACCGATGGCTCTGCTACGTTGAAACAACTTAAAACTGCTGCTTTCCTCTTTTCTGCTTTTGCCCTCCTTTTAGGTGCTATCATCCTTTTCTTTAGAATTGATCAATTAAAATCTATCCTGATACTTGTTGGAATTACAGCTTTTATTGGTGTTTTCTATTCCGCATGGCCTTTCAGATTGAGCTATAAAGGATTAGGTGAGTTTTGTATCGCTCTTTTATTCGGACCTCTTTTAATGCAAGGCGTTTATATTGCTTCTTGTGGTGCTACCAATCTTCCATTAATGTTTATCTCTATCCCAATTGGTATTTTAGTGGCAAATATCGTTTATACTCATGCAATCCTCGACTTTGAACCGGATAAAATGATTCAGAAAAAAACCTTGGCTGTTGTTTTGAATCAGAAAAAATGGATGAATTTCTTCTCCTTTTTGTTCCTTTTTCTCCCTTTTATCATCATCATTGCAGGAATTTTATTTCAGGTTATTGCACCAATATTTCTTCTTACTTTACTTGCTTTACCTCTTACCATCTGGCTTTTCTTATCAATATTGGATTTTCAAAAAAATCCCTCTCACATTCCTGAAAAAAAATGGTTTCATTTCCCAATGGAACAATGGAAAGAGGTTAATCAGGCCGGAATTGGCTGGTTTATGTTAAGATGGTATTCTGCACGTAATATTATCATCTTTTTTTGTCTTATTTGTTCCATCGTTGCTTTATTTTTTAAAATATGAACCCATACATCTATCTACCTTTGTGGTTTGTAAAAACAAAGTTCTTTGGACAAAAAAAACCACTCCAAACAGTTCTCTTTATTACGAATGAGTGTAATTTAGAATGCCGACATTGTTGTGTTTATAGCAAAGATCATATCATTTCTAAACCTTTATCTCAAATCAAAGAAGAATTGGAACACTCATTCCATTTAGGTTCCCGTTTCGTTGATTTTGAAGGAGGTGAACCCTTTTTATGGAAAGAAAATGATAAAAACATCAATGACCTTATTTCTTTAGCAAAGAAAATTGGCTTTTTTTCTACTACCATAACCACAAATGCTCAACTCCCTATTCAAAATTCTAAAGCTGACTCCATTTGGATTAGCCTGGATGGAATCGGTCATTTTCATGATCTAATTCGTGGAGAGGGCGCTTTTGAAAAGTTAAAAACCAATGTCCAAAATAGCAACCATAATAATCTTCACGCTAATATGGTCGTTAATAACCTCAACTATACAAATGTTGAAGAGACTATTTTATGGGTTAAAAACAACCCTAATATAAAAACCATCTCCATCAACTTACACACACCTTTCCCCGGTACTGAAGAACTTACTTTAACCCCAGAGCTTCGTCAAGATGTTCTGAATCTCGTGATCTCTTTGAAAAAGAAAGGATATCCGATCATGAATTCCATCTCCGGACTTAAATATATGAAAAAAAATATCTCTAATAAATATTGTCATTTATCCAATTTTATTCATCCTGACGGTACAAAAAGAGAAGAATGTGAAGGCAAAACACTTGACCTATGCGAAAATTGCGGTTTTTGTATGTCAGGTGAAATGCGAGCTGTTATGAATTTTAAACCCGATACTTTATTAGCCGGATTAAAGCTAAGAGTATAATTAATATCAAACAAATATACAATGCAAAAAATTAAAAATATTGCCATCATTGCCCACGTCGATCATGGTAAAACAACCTTGGTTGACAGAATCTTGTACCAATCAAACTTGTTTAGAGCAAATCAACAAGTTCAGGATTTGTTATTAGATAGCAATGATTTGGAACGCGAAAGAGGAATTACAATTTTATCCAAAAATGTTTCTGTTCGTTATGGAGACTATAAAATCAATGTAATAGACACTCCTGGTCACAGTGATTTCGGTGGTGAAGTGGAAAGAGTTTTAAATATGGCTGATGGTGTTTTATTAGTTGTCGATGCCTTCGAAGGACCGATGCCACAAACACGTTTCGTAACTCAAAAGGCCATTGAATTGGGACTAAAACCAATCGTCGTTATTAATAAAGTTGATAAGCCAAACTGTAACCCTGATTATACTCAGGAAGCTGTTTTTGAATTGATGTTCAATCTTGGTGCCAATGAAGACCAATTAGATTTTCCAACTGTTTACGGATCAGCTAAAAACGGTTGGATGGGACCTGATTGGAAAAACCCTACCACTGATATCAGTTATTTACTTGATCAAATTGTGGAACATATCCCTGATGATCATGCTGAAGACGGGAACCTTCAAATGATGATATCTTCTCTTGATTACTCCTCCTACGTAGGTAGAATTGCTATCGGTAGACTTAAAAGAGGAACTCTTGATTGGGGCCAAAATGTTTCTCTTGTTAAAAGAGATGGTACCGTGATCCCTAATAAAGTTAAAGAATTATATGTGTTTGAAGGTCTTGGAAAAGAAAAAATGAAAGAGACCGTTTATCCTGGAGAAATCTGCGCTATTTTAGGTCTTGACGATTTTGAAATCGGTGACACCGTTGCTGACTACGAAGCTCCTGAACAATTGACCCCTCTTAAAGTGGATGAACCTACTATGAGCATGCTCTTCACTATCAATACCTCTCCCTTCTTTGGTCAAGATGGTAAATATGTAACTTCCAGACATTTACGTGATAGACTTTTCAGTGAATTAGAGAAAAATTTAGCTATGAGAATTCAGGAAACCAACTCACCTGATATGCTAAATGTTTATGGTAGAGGGATTCTTCACTTATCTATCTTAATTGAAACCATTAGAAGAGAAGGTTACGAACTACAAGTTGGTCAACCTCAGGTTATTACAAAAGAAATTGATGGCGTTCTTCACGAACCTGTCGAACAGTTAACAGTGCTTGTACCTGAAGAATTTCATAGCCGCGTTATTGATTATGTATCACGTAGAAGAGGTGATTTAATCTCTTTGGAAACTATAAATGATAGAATTCACTTAGATTTTATGATCCCATCGAGAGGTATTATCGGATTAAGAAATCAAGTTTTAACTGCTACTGAAGGAGAAGCGATCATGTCTCACCGCTTTATTGAATTCCAACCATGGAAAGGTGATATCCCCGGCCGCCATGCCGGCGCTTTAATTGCAATGGAAACCGGTCAATCTTACGCTTATTCTATTGATAAACTTCAAGATAGAGGCGCATTTTATATTGATCCGGGTGATCAAGTTTATGCCGGTCAGGTTATTGGCGAATCCATCAGACAAGATGATTTAGTTGTCAATGTTTGTAAATCAAAAAAATTATCAAACATGAGAGCTTCCGGTTCTGATGAAAAAATGAGAATCGCTCCGCCTATAAAATTATCTCTTGAAGAGTATATGGAATTAATTAATAAAGATGAATATCTTGAAATTACCCCAAGAAATCTCCGCTTGAGAAAAATTTTATTAGATGAAAATGATCGTAAAAGAGCTAGTAAACAACAAAATAACTAGTTTATGACAAGCGATATAATCATTTCCGGTATGGAATTCTATGCACGACACGGTTGTTTTGCTGAAGAAAAAGTGATTGGAACTCGATTCCGGGTGGATTTGAAATTATCAACATCTGTTTTAGAAGCAGCTCAACATGATGATCTTTCTAAAACTGTTAATTATCAAGCAGTATATAAAGAAGTTAAGGTAATTATGAGCGAGCCTGTTAATATTTTAGAAACATTGGCTTATAAAATATTACAGATGATAACTGATAAGTTTTCGTCTGTTGTTCATGCTGAAGTTACCGTCTATAAATTGAACCCATCAATCGGTGGAAAAGTGGATTCTGTAAGTGTAACGTCAAGATTTTAAGATATTTGCTTGATTTTCAAGGTCTCCTTTAATTTACTAATGTATAATCTGGAGACCTTGAAATTATTATCTCCAATCAAAACCTGTTGCTTCTGCAATCGCTCAACTTTCTGGTGATTTATAGCCATAGTATTACTGATTCTTACAATTTTTGTTCCCGGTATTATTTCAAGTAGTTTCTTTAAAGATCCTTGATGAAATATTTTTCTTCCGGATTCTAAAACTACTACAATTAATTCTTTTATGCTTTGAATGTAAACGATCTCTTCAATAACAACTTTAATTCGTGTTGATTTATATCTTAAATAAATAGTATCCTTCTGATTACTAACCACTAAACTCTTTTTTGAATACTCAATTCTTGGTGATGCCACTATTAAAGACGCATTAAACCTTTCTAAAACATCTTTTGAAAAACGATATGCTTTGAATAGTTTGTTTATTATTTGTTCCTTTGTTGTATTGCTTGGTAAAACTTCAAAAAATCCTTTATCTAAAAGTCTGGTGATCTGGCTTTCATCGTGACAAATCGCTATGGGAAAAAGTGGTTTTGAAATCATTTCATAAAGCTCAAGTTGTTGATCAATTTGATCATTAAACTCCATAAACATGATGTCAGGTTTCTGTCTACCAACACGTTCTATAAATGCATATTTATCAGATACACATTCTAAAATTTCTATCCCTTTAAAATTTTTTACTGTTTCTAATATCGTACTCTCTAATTGGTTGTTCTGTACATAAAGAAATGTGGTAACTGTTTTCATTTTTTTTTTTTTAGTGTGACATAACACAAATATAAGCATTTTATTGAATTGTAATACAAAATAAAAAAAAATAAATTTTCATTATAACTATTTAATAATAATTAAATTAGATACAAAAATATGTTAAAATATTCTGAAAATATGTTTCAATTTTGTTAAAACATTTTTATTTTTTGCATGGTTTTGGTTCTTTTTTGTATTTTATAAACTCTCTTTGTACATTTTATTAAAATAGTTTGTCTATTTTTGCTAAAAAAACAACATGATACTTACCGGATATATAATAAATGCCTTTAGTGGTCATGGGTTTAAAGGGAATCCTGCCTGTATTTTTGTTCTTGAAAAATGGTACGAAGATTCACTGCTTTTATACATCGCTAAAAAAATTCAATTACCGGAAACCGCATTTTATTGTCCAAATGATCCTGATTTAAATCTGAGATGGTTTACTCCTGATATAGAAATGGATCTTTGTGGCCATGCCACTTTGGCTACCGCTTACTGTTTAAAGAATATCATGAATTATAGTCAAGACGTTTTTAGCTTTAAAACAAAATCAGGTGAAATATCATTATCAATTGATGACGAATGGTATGGCTTAGCTCTCCCTTCGAGAAAAGGTAAAACAACATCCTTACCTGAAGTTATTCAAAAATCGTTGAACATTTTACCTAAACTTGTTTTAAAATCTAGAGACTATCTTTTAATCTATGAAAATCAAAATGAAATTGAGCAAATAAAAATTGATCGTTCATTTTTTGATCAAATCAATCTTGATCC
>DAONEU010000009.1:16532-19188 GCA_035403245.1 Bacteroidales bacterium
GATGGTGAAATTTGATGTTCTTGTAAATATTGAATAATCTCATTCTGTTTATTATATTTCTTTTCCAATAAAGCTAATCTATCATCAGCAATTAATCCCAACTTATGTCCAATAGGAGTTAACCTAGAGTCTGCATTATCTTGTCGCAATAAAATTCTATATTCGGCTCTTGATGTAAACATCCTATACGGATCCTGAACACCTTTTGTAGTTAAATCATCAATTAAAACACCAATATATGCTTCTGCTCTATTTAAAACCAATGGTTCTTTTTCCTGAATGGACAGATGTGCATTGATCCCCGCCATTAAACCCTGACAAGCCGCCTCTTCATATCCTGTTGTTCCATTTATTTGTCCTGCCAAATATAGATTAGAAACAATTTTAGATTCCAGTGTATTGTAGAGTTCTGTTGGATCGAAATAATCATATTCGATAGCATACCCCGGTCTCAAAACTTTTGCATTTTGTAAGCCTGGTATCTGATGTAATGCCTTAATTTGAACATCTTCCGGCAAAGAAGATGAAAAGCCATTTAAATAGTATTCATTGGTATATCTTCCTTCTGGTTCTAAGAAAAGTTGATGTCTATCACGGTCAGAAAAACGTTCAATTTTATCTTCAATAGAGGGACAATATCGTGGTCCTACACCTTTGATCCTTCCCTGAAACATAGGTGATTTGTCAAACCCAGTTCTTAAAATATCATGAACATTAGTATCTGTATATGTGATCCAACAACTTAATTGATTCAGTAATTTTGGTGTATTGGTAAATGAAAATTTAGATGGATTTTCGTCGCCTGGTTGTTCTGTCATTTGAGAAAAATCAACACTTCTTCCATCAATTCTGACTGGTGTTCCTGTTTTAAGTTGTTTAACAGTGATCCCTTCATTTTTCAATTGATCAGAAATGTGTAAAGAGTTTGGTTCTCCCATTCTTCCACCTTCAAAATTGATTTCTCCAATGTGTATTCTTCCATTTAAAAAAGTTCCATTGGTTAGAATAACTCTTTTACAATAAATTGTTAATCCTTGAATCGTTTTTAATCCTACAACCTGATGATTTTGAAAAATCAACTGATCAACGGTATCTTGTCTTAAATCTAAATTAGGTTGGTTCTCAATGGTGTTTTTCCAGAAACTTGAAAAGGCATATTTATCAGATTGAGCACGTGGACTCCACATAGCTGGACCTTTAGACCTGTTTAGCATTCTAAACTGAACCATCGTGTTATCCGTAACAATTCCTGAAAAACCTCCTATAGCATCAATTTCTCTAACAATTTGTCCTTTTGCTATTCCACCCATAGCTGGATTGCATGACATCTGTGCAACCAACGCCAAATTCATGGTAATCAGTAAAGTTTTTGATCCTAATTTTGCAGCAGCCATAGCAGCTTCGCAACCTGCATGTCCCGCACCAACTACTACTATATCGTATTCAACTTTCATCATGTTCCCCGTGAAACATTGTTACATGTTTCTGTATTACTGTTAATTATAAAAAATTATAAGATTTTTGAGTATTCAGATAATGCCCAGTTCTCTTTTTCACGCATTATCTTACTATCCGTTTTAGTTTTGTCTTTATAACCACAAAGATGTAAAACTCCATGTGCTATAACCCGCCTTAGTTCTGTATTAAAATCTACTCCAAATTCAGTAGCATTTTCTTGAACCCGATCAGTACTTATAAAAATATCACCCTGTATCAAATCATCCTCGGAATAATCAAAGGTAATAACATCTGTCAATGTATCGTGTTGCAAATATTGTTGATTCAACTCTAATAAACTGTCATCCGAACAAAAGATAAAATTGAGCTCTCCTACCTTTTTTTTTAGTTGTTGTGATAGATTTTTAATCCACTTTTTATAGAGTGTTTTATTAGCAATTTTAATCTTTGTCTGTATATGAAATAATATCATTTTTCGTTACTTTACAATAATTTTATTATAATAAATTCCATTAGAATTAGAGACTTTTATAACATATATTCCATTGGAAAAATCTTCCATATTAAGAATCACTTGGCTTTCAGAAGTTGATTTTGTAACTAATAGTTTACCTGAAATATCAAATAAAGATACACTAATAGACATATCATTCATTTTATTTGAAATGGTCAAAAAATGATCACATGGGTTTGGATATAAGGTAAATTGCCTACTAAAATCATCAATATTTAAAGATACAGTTATCTCTTTAGAGATTGTACTGCTTTGTCCGCAATCATCTGTAGCTGTTAAGGAAACTGTATAAATTCCTGAATTAGTAAAGGAATAAGTTGGTGTTTCTTCAGTTGAAAAATCTCCATTTCCAAAATTCCATTGGTAAACTGTCGTACTATTGGTGTTTTGAGTGGTATTTGAAAAACCTGAATTAATTTGATATTGGAAATCGGCATATAATGCTCTTTCACCAATATACCATGTGGATGATTGATCAAACACAACCGTTTTTACTGCATTTTGAATGATTTGAGCCACGTTTTGATTTAAACCACAGAACTCTGTAATGTGAGTAGGATCTTTTCTTAAAATCGTTGTATAAAAGGCACACGCTGCAGCATAAGATCCGGCAACTGATGGGTGACTATTATCAGAGCTATATAAGTCAATTTCCGGATGATTGGTTCTAATATAACGCCAAAC
>DAONEU010000009.1:19288-39387 GCA_035403245.1 Bacteroidales bacterium
GCCTCCTGTTTCACGTGGAACCCAAAAGAGATCCCTTTTTGATTTTCCGTGTATTGAATCTCGTCAATTAATAAAGTAATCATCTTAATAGGATTTAACTCTTTTCCTTCCTCAAATAAAGTCGGTAGTGTTATAATCGTACCATTGATTTCAAAATGGGCAAGAAGTTGATCGTTCTCCAGGATATAGCCAATTATAACGCTAACATCCTCCCCTTTTGTCGTTTTTTTAATAACCGACAAAAACTCTTGAGTTGCGGTACTAATGGTCCCAAAATAATTTTCTAAAGAGTACTCTTCGCAGATCTCTTCAACTAATTTTAAGTTGGCATGGATGGCCTCACTTATTGATGACTCGGGTAATTCAAAATAATACATGGCTATTCTATATTATAAAAATACTGATTTGCTTTTTCCTTATAATAATATTGCAAAGTTGGAGGTATGCTTTTAATCATTTCCATCTGTTGTTGTTTTTCTTTTTTAAAATTCCATTCCTTAGGTGGATTAGGATTGTATCTTTCTTTCGCTTCTGTTGACTCTCTTTTTTCCTCTTTTTCTCTTTGCATTTCTGCTCTTTCACTCTCTAACAAGCGTGTTTCTATATTTTTTTGTCTATTGATCGTTTGCTGATTGATGATTCTATTCACTAAGTCTTTCTCCGTTGCTTCCATCTCTCTTAACATTTGCTCAATACCCTTATCCCCTACTCCATTCTGCCTTTTGATCTCTTCATTGTAATCTTGCAACATCTTTCTGATCGCTTCTTGTTGAGCCGCCATTTTAGCAAACTGTTCACTAAAACTATTGGGTTTACCGGTCTGTCCTTGTTGTTTTGAATTTTGTTCCATTGATCTTTTCAAAGATTCCATTTGACGATTCAATTGCTGTTGAAGTTCCCTTGCTGTCTTTGGTTTGCTTTTTTTACCCCCCGGCTTGCTGCATGATGAATTTCCCCCTTTTTTGTTACATTTTCCGTTGCTCTCCTTTTGCTTTTGCTTCATCTCTTTCATTGATTCTGCTAACATTAAGGTCAAATTGTTCATAGACGTTAAAGCAAATTGTTCGTTTATTGCAGCTTGTTGCATTAATCTATCCCCCATTTGTGTTTGAGTAGATTTTAAATACTCTTGAATCTTCTGTACCTCTTTTTGAATAAATGGTTGAACTGATGTTTGTCGTTTTGCTAGCGTAGTAAGGGAATCTTCAATCATTTTCATGTAGTCGGAGATCTCTTTTTGAGTTCTTATTACATCTGTAATTTGTGCTGATTTGGAATGTGTCGAAAAAGTAACCTTTAAATTCTCTTCTTGTTTGAAAGAAACGCGAATTAAATTGTCCATGATTTGTCTTAATGACTCAATATCTTCTGCAATATCTTCGTTTTCTGCCTCATTCTTCTCTTGTTCCATTTCGTCAGCCATCTGATTCATTTTATCAGAAGCAGATTGTTGTTTATCTTTGGCTTTTGAGCGATTATTTTTATTGATTTGCTCTTTAGCATCGTTAATATCTTTTTGAATTTGGTCCTGTTGCTCTTTGTGATCTTTCATTTGAATCGGATCTTCCATCCCTTTATTCAATTGTTGTAAATCTTTGAGTTCCTTTTGTAACTGATCAAACTTTTGATTAATCTCTTCTTGCTTTTTATTTAACTCTTCCTTAGAGATTGATTTGTTTTCCACTTGTTGAGACAGTTGTTTTTGCTCCTGTGATAACCCCCTTGTTTGATCGATTACATCCTGATATCTTTTTTCAAATTCTAATAATTTAAAAAGTTCTAATTGCTGATCCAATTGCTTATTAATGTCTTCAGCATTCATTTTAAAGTTCTCCATCTCCTTTTGAAGTTGATCTTTGTTCATGTTATTCATCATATCCTGCATTTTTTGCAACATATTCTTGATCTCATCACTTAAAACAGTATCAAACCGTTTCATCAACTCCTCTTGTTTCTTTAAAATCTCTTCAGAAATGTTCTTATATCGCTCTTCTTTAGCTTTATTATCTTCTTGTTTACTTTTTACGTCTTGTATCTGTTCTTTTAAATTATTATACTGATCCATTAAGGACTCTAATCTCTTTTTATCTTGCCATGTCATTTGATTATTTTGCATTAGTTGTTGTTGAAATTTGTTGATGTTTTTAACCAACTCTTCAGACTCTTTGATCAACTTTTGTAAATCATCTTTGGTTTCGTTATTCGATTTATTGATCTCTTTTTGGATCTCTTCTTCCGTTTTTAATTTGAAATTATTGATTTGCGTTTTAGTGCTTTTTGAACCATTAACTCCATCATTATCAAATATTTCAAAATAATATTCCACCTGTTGACCGGGTTCTAAAAGAAGAACTGATGCATCAAAATAGTAATAAAAATCTTGAATATTTAAATTTAGCATGATCGGTATTGAAATCGATTTGTTTTCTTCTAAAAGTGCACCATCTTTGTTCTTCTTAGTATAAACAAACTTAAGTTGTTTAAAGCCATAATCATCTTTCACGGTTCCTTTAAAATAGACTCTATCCGCAAACAATGAATCTTGTTGACTTTCCACATAAATCTCAGGATATAAATCTTTTATGACTGCAATCTGTTGTGTTAAACTATCTTTACTGGTAAAAAATTGATTGCTGTTAACTATAGAATATCTTAAGTTATCTTTAATAAGTAAATTATAACTATAAAGATCATGATTTGAAACAAACTCTTGTTTGGAATTATCTCGAATAAAATAAAGATGTTCTGTGTTTTTTGTATAAACCTTCCAGGTCACTTTTGTTCCTTCCGGTACTGTTACATCTCCTGCATTTTCGACAATTTCGTTGTTTTTGTTCAAATAACCGGGATACTTTAATTCCAAAGTATAACTGACTGTAATCGGTTTAGGAAGAACTTTAATTTCATAATTTTTTGAAGTAACTTCTTCTGTAATAATTTGAAAATCAATGTTTCTTTGAAGATTCGTAAAAGAATAATGAAATATACTGTTGCTCTCTTTTTCACACTTATAGGTTCTTTCGCCATACTGAATAAAAACTTCATTAGGTACTTCATCTCCATTTACTTTGATGTTTAGCGTATAATCTTGATTCTGAAAGGTTATTAAAGAAGCATTTAAAATTTCAAATTGATAGGGAGCAGGTTTTTCAAATGTTTGATTATACTGAACGATTCTTTTTGTTGATTCTGTTATAATCTCACTTTTAATTGTAAAGATGGCAATTAAAAAAATAACTGGTATTAAAGCCCACTTTATATATTTTTTGGTTTTTTGAAAAGGAATCGCTTTAATAAATGGAAATGGTTTAATTTTATCTATTTTTGTATCAATAGCAGAAATCAATAAATCATAACTTCTATATTTTCCACTCTCTTTTAATTCCTCTAACTGAAATATATTCAATAGTTTATCATCAATCTGAGGAAAATACTTTCCAATTAAATAAGCTATTGTTTCATTATCAATTTGTTTGCCAAGACCCAATAATTTGTACAGAGGATAAAAAATATATAAAAACAACGTTCCTATTAAAATAATCAAATAAGAATAAAATAAAATGATCCTTCCTGTACTGTTTAAATAGGAAAAATACTCTAGAGTGGTATATAAAATAAAAACTAAAGCAGTAATTAAAACAAACAATAAAAGACCTTTATAAAGTTTGTTTAAATAAAACTTCTTTACAAATTCTTGTATTTTTTCTTTAATATACTTTTGGTTTTCAGTCATTTGAATCCGTTTTTTGAGTCATTGTAGTATTAAAAAATGGTAGTTTTTGAAGTTTGATATAATTAGCCTGCTTTTTATTCTTTTTATAATGTTTTTTAATAAAAAAGTATCTGTTGAACCATGAATTGAGTTTATTCATTTTAGCTCTTTTTGAGAAATATTTGAAGAGATCAATATTTTTTTCTCTGGAGTGTTTGTTTTTTACCATTTGCATTTCATAAATCATCAAATCTGTTAATGGTATTAAAACCGGACACACTTCACTACAATTTCCGCATAAAGAGGTGTTTTCAAATATTTGGGTAGTTTTTCTATTCTCTTCAAAACAGTTGCAATAAACCAACTCTATCGGAGTAAGATTTTTTGTTTGTTTATAAACAGGACAGACCTCCTTACACCTGCCGCAATCTATACAATACAAAGATTCTCTTAAAACGGTATCTTCTAAAACATTAGAAATACCATTGTCATAAAAATAAACGTGTGTTTTTACTTTTTTAGTTGTAAATTTTTCATCAGACAAAAAAAGTGTATTATTATAAATCTGATCAAATTCACCGGAAATTAACTTGATATCTTTAGGAAAAACATACTCCCCATTTTCTTTATTAAGGAGAAAGAGTAATGGTTCTAAATCACTTTGTTTTACAACTAAATTGTTAATATCAAGAATAATATGTAAATTTTCAATTTTATTAAAGCAAGATTTTGACTTTTTATCAACTAACACCAACGCACCGGTTTCCACAACTCCGAAATTGGCTTTAACCACCAAATGTTCCGGTTGATCTTCCAGTTCTTTGAGCTCATTGAAATCAAACACTTTGAAGATTGCTTTTTTCTCTTGAAATGTTTTTGGTATTGATGCAAGATCAAACGCCACTTTATTATTTGTAGATTTTTCAAAACTCTTTATAATGTGTGAGCTTAGTTCTTCCTCTTCAGAAACCCAATAAACACGTACTTGATTTGCTATCAATTTTTGTTCAAAAGAAAGAAGATGCTTCTCCATATCTTCAATATACAATTGACGAATAAGATTGGCTCTAGTTTTAATATACTGGATATCTTGAAACATTTTATTTTAAGTTAATTTTTTCAATTCTTTTTTGATGTCTTCCCCCTTCAAATTCTGTATTGAAGAATATATCAATTATTTTAATAGCATGATCTTTTGTAATAAAGCGTGCCGGTAAAACCAAAACATTAGCATTGTTGTGTAAACGAGCTAATTGAGCAATCTCTTCATTCCAACAAAGAGCAGCTCTTACATTTGGGTGTTTATTAGCAGTCATGGCAACACCGTTACCAGATCCACACATCAAAATTGCTTTTTCATAGGTTCCTTTCGAAATAAAATCTGCTAAGGGATGTGCAAAATCAGGATAATCTACACTTTCTTCAGAAAACGTTCCAACATCTTCAAATGTAAAAAGTTTGTTAAAGTGTTCAATAATAAAATTTTTTAAATCAAAGCCGGCATGATCTGAGCCAATAACTATTTTCATCACTATACTATTTAGACAATTTGCAAAAATACCAATTATTTGTAAATATTAAATGATTAATTAAAAATTTTTATAAATAATATATTAATGATATTATTTTTTAAAATAGAGCAAGACCATTTAGAAATCACTGAACAAAAATATTTAGATTTTAATATTAGAAAAACATTCTAATTATAATCCTTTTAAAATCAACACATTCACATTGAACTTATAAAAATGAGTATTAGAAACCAATAAATTAACAACAAATTGTTTATAAGATCAACTAAACAATTTATTTTTATGTTAATCGTTGTTAGTAATTATTTAATAATTTTTAGTTTCAAATCTTTATTATGAAATTATATAAAATATGACCAAATATCAATATAATTATGAACAATTTTAACACCATTTTTTAGGTATAAAATTATAAAAAAAAATATTAAAATATTAGTTTTTAAATAATTAATAATAAAAATGAAAATAATACGAAAAGATATTCACATTATGCACAGCATTATATTATCATTCTTTTTTCTTTTTAAATTAAATTAATAAATAAATAATAAAAATGATTTGATTATTTTTGCTCAATGAAAAAATATAGTTTTTTAATTTTTCTTTTAATTGTTTCCAATTTTTATCTTTTTGCTCAAAGGGTAAAAATACAGGGTAATGTTTTTGATGGATTAACATTTTATCCTATTGATGGTGCAAATGTATATAATTTCAGTACTAAAAAATATACATTTACTGATGTTAAAGGAAATTTTGTGATTGATGTTAAGTTAAATGATACAATTATTATTTCAAAATCAATATTTAGACAAATATTAATTGTTATTAATAATCAAAATTTACAAAATCAAAAAATTGAAATAGCCCTTTATTTTAAAGCAATTATTTTAAAAGAGGTCATTGTTTATTCCATAACACCTGATTATAAACAGTTTGTTAAACAAGTAGTTACAACACCATTGCCGGAAATTTACAGGTATGTTGAAGGATCCAAGTTAACAGAAATGGATCTTATGAATATAAAATATGCACAAGGACCACCTAATGTGTTAAGTGGAACTCCTGCAGGTTCTCCTATCACCTATTTGTACGAAAAATATAACAAAAAATACAAAAATGTTCAGTTAGCAAAAGAATTGAATGAACTACAGGACGAAGTTGATAAAGTACCTGGTAAATACAACCGGGAATTAGTATCCAATATAACAGGATTAAAGGATGAGGAATTGTTAAAATTCATGATGTATTGCAGATTTAGTTATTACGATATTATTAAAATGAGTTCAGAACAAATCATCATGGAAGTAAGAAAAAAATATAGTGAATACGAATATTTAAAAATAATAGAAGAAGAAAAAAGAAAATGAAAGAATTTTTAAAAAAGAATTTAACTATTTATCATGTTTTTGGTATTATTTTAGGCTTAACATTGTCTACAATTTATTGGTGGAAAGCAGGACAATTCACCAATTATTTTCTAAAAAACAATATTTTTGCCATTTCAATTTTTGGAATTTTAGTGGGATATATTAGTTTTGATCTGATAATCAGTTCTATACGAAAGAATAGAGAGAATAGAAAAAATTGAGAGAAAATGATTAAGTTTGCAGGTTGTTTTAAAAATTTATTAAATTAAACTATAAAAAATATGACAGAAAAAATTACTAAATCATTAAGAGAATCGGCAACAGCAAGATGGTTTGCCTTGATTCTCGTATCATCAACCATGTTTTTTGCTTACATGTTTGTTGATGTATTATCTCCATTAAAAGAGTTATTAGAAACCAGAAAAGGTTGGTCATCACAAAACTTTGGTACTGTAGGAGGTGCAGAATTTTTCTTGAATGTATTTGCTTTCATGCTTATATTTTCAGGTATTATTTTGGATAAAATTGGAGTAAGAAGAACGGCTTTAATATCAGGTACACTGATGGTTGTTGGTGCTTGTATTAAACTATATGGTATTTCTGATTTATTTAAACCAGAGTCAGGATTATATTCCGCACTTGATGGGTTTAGTTTATTTGGTCTAATTGATCCTCTTCCTGCTTCAGCTACTTTAGCATGTATTGGTTTTGCTATTTTTGGAGTAGGTGTTGAAATGGCGGGGATTACTGTTTCCAAAACCATTGTTAAATGGTTTAAAGGTAAAGAGTTAGCTTTAGCAATGGGTTTAGAAATGGCCATCGCAAGATTGGGTGTTTTTGCTGTATTCCGTATTTCTCCAATATTAGCTAATGATCAATTTGTATCCAGACCTGTTGCATTTTGCGCAGCTTTACTTTTAATTGGTTTTATTACATTTACCGTTTATTATTTCTTAGATAAAAAATTGGATAGTCAAGAAAATATTGAATTAGAAAAAGAGGATCCTTTCCATATTTCCGATTTAAAAATGATCTTTACTTCAAAAACATTTTTAATTGTTGCCGGTCTTTGTGTTCTATATTACTCTGCAATTTTCCCATTCCAAAAATTTGCATCAGATATGTTATCGTCCAGATTGGAGATCTCCTCAATAAATGCTAGTGCTTTGTTCTCCTATTTTCCAATTGGGGCTATGATTTTAACTCCAATTTTAGGTTACTTCCTAGATACAAAAGGAAAAGGAGCAACGATGTTAATCATTGGGGCAATATTAATGACAATATGTCACCTTATTTTTGCATTGACGCCAGCTCATTTATTTACCTATCCAATTGCAATTCTTGCTATTATTGTATTAGGTATTTCTTTCTCCTTGGTACCTGCTGCTCTTTGGCCATCTGTTCCAAAATTAGTTGATAATAAAGTGTTAGGATCTGCTTATTCAGTTATTTTCTGGATTCAAAATATTGGTTTACTTTCTGTTCCAATTATCATTGGTTGGAGTTTAAATTCTACAAACCCTGGCGTAAGTGATAATATCAGAACCATTAAAGCGGAAATAGATACTTTAAAAACAATCCAAAAAGAGTATGTTATAAATACTCAAAAAATGGATTCCACTTTGGCTAAATATGAAGATCAATTTAATACTAAAGAATTTTCATACAAACATAAAGAGGATGCTTTTGTGGTTTATTATACAAACAATTTAGCTGATAATATTAGTAAAAATATTGAAGATTTAAATTTAGTTTATAGAAATACTGAAAAAAGAACCAATCTTGTTTCAAAATTCCAATCTGAAATAGATACTTATTTGGCTTTAAATGAAGCGAAAGTGTATAAAAACAGAAAGAGTGATGAAGATTCTACTGTAACCAGCGATGTCATTATCGTTCCAATGATCGAAAAAATGAACAAAGCGTCTGTTGGTCAATTAAATGATATTCAAACCAGATTAGATAAGATTGCTGCTGTAGAAGGTGAGACACTTTATAACTATAAAACACCTATGCTCATATTTGCGTTTTTCGGTGTCATTGCCATATTATTAGGTTTGTGGTTGAAAGTCGAGGATAAGAAGAAAGGGTATGGTTTGGAATTACCAAATAAACAAAAATAATACCAATAGGATATCAAAAAAGGAGCAAATTTTGCTCCTTTTTTGTCCTAATAATGTGATATGAAAAGAATTAATAAAAATTTAAAATAATAATGTAACTTTGCATCGACAATAATCGAAAACAAAATAATACGAACATGTAAAAAAGAATTTTATGAAAAAAAGAGTACTCCTACCATTAGTATTACTGAGCCCCTTTTTTGTCCAGGCCAGCGAAGCAGATTTGCTTTTACCAGATTTCAGAAATATTAAATTTTTTAACGAGATGTTTTCCGGGTGGGATCTCCTGATGTGGGGATCAATAATAGTTATTCTCGGTTTAATTTTTGGATTATATCAAGCCGTACAAATTAAAAAACACCCTGTTCACAAATCGATGGCAGATATTGCAAAAATTATTTATGAAACATGTAAAACCTACTTATTACAACAAGGAAAATTTCTTATTATTCTTTTTGCAATAATTGGAGTTGCCATTGTTTTTTATTTTGGTTTGTTAAGTCATAAAACAATACCTGAAGTACTTTTAATTTTGATGTGGACAGTTCTTGGTATTTCAGGATCCTATGCAGTTGCTTGGTTTGGTATAAGAATCAATACACTGGCGAATTGTAGAACCTCTTTTGCGTCATTAAAAGGGAAACCCTGGAATGTCGTATCAATACCCTTACAATCGGGTATGAGTGTAGGTTTGTTATTGATTACCATTGAATTGTTATTAATGTTAACAATACTTCTTTTTATGCCTGCAAAAAGTGCGGGAGCCTGCTTGCTTGGTTTTGCTATTGGAGAATCTTTGGGTGCAAGCGCACTAAGAATTGCCGGTGGTATTTTTACTAAAATTGCCGATATTGGTGCAGACCTTATGAAAGTTGTGTTCAAAATTGGGGAAGATGACCCAAGAAACCCAGGAGTTATTGCTGATTGTACCGGGGACAATGCCGGTGATAGTGTTGGCCCAACAGCTGACGGTTTTGAAACGTATGGAGTTACAGGCGTAGCACTAATCACTTTCATAATTTTAGTAATGCCTACAATGTTTGAATTTCAAAGTTTGTTGATTGTTTGGATCTTTGCAATGCGTATTTTAATGGTGTTTACTTCCATCTTTTCATACAAAATTAATCAAATTATTTCAAAAGCTCGTTACGAAAACGTTGATCGATTTAATTTTGAAGGACCTCTGACCGCTTTGGTTTGGGTTACTTCTATTGTATCTATTATTGTTACTTATGTTATCAGTTTTCTACTTTTGAGCAATAACTCTTTAGTGGGTATTGAAGAACAATACACACCCGACTTATGGTGGAAATTAGCCACTATAATCAGTTTGGGAACATTTGCAGCTGCTATAATTCCTGAGTTTACGAAAATCTTTACCAGTTCTCAGTCAGCGCACGTCAATGAAGTTGTGATCTCATCTAGAGAGGGTGGACCATCGTTAAATATACTATCCGGTATGGTCGCAGGTAATTTTAGCGCATTTTGGATTGGAATGTTAATGGTTACCCTTATGACAGCTGGATATTTTGTTTCCTTACATGGATTGGAAGTTTTTGGCGAATATTCTTCTGTTTTTGCTTTTGGTTTGGTTGCTTTCGGATTTCTAGGCATGGGACCGGTAACGATTGCTGTCGATAGTTATGGGCCGGTTACTGATAATGCACAATCTGTATTTGAATTATCTCAAATGGAAAAAATACCCGGAATTCACGAGGAAATAGAAAGAGATTATGGATTTAAGCCAGATTTTGAAAGAGGAAAACATTTCTTAGAAGCGAATGATGGTGCCGGAAATACATTCAAAGCGACTGCAAAACCGGTATTAATCGGAACTGCAGTTGTTGGTGCGACTACGATGATTTTTGCCATCATTTTAATGCTAAAAACGCAAGGACTTCTTCATTTGAGTTTGACAGATGCTCCTGTTATTCTTGGTTTAATAACGGGTGGTTCTGTTATCTTTTGGTTTAGTGGTGCTTCTATGCAAGCGGTTACAGCTGGTGCATATAGAGCGGTTGAGTTTATCAAGAAAAATATTAATTTAAACAAAACAGAAGCCGATATTGAAGACTCCAAAAAAGTGGTCAAAATATGCACTAAATACGCTTTAAAAGGGATGTGGAATATCTTCATTGTCATTTTCTCATTAACCTTAGCTTTTGCTTTCTTTGATCCTAATTTCTTTGTTTCCTATTTGATTTCTATCGCAGTATTTGGACTATTTCAAGCTTTATACATGGCTAATGCCGGCGGGGCCTGGGATAATGCCAAAAAAGTGGTTGAAGTTGACCTGAAAGAGAAACACACACCTCTACATGATGCGACTGTTGTTGGAGATACTGTTGGTGATCCATATAAAGACACAACAGCCGTTTCTATTAACCCTATCATCAAGTTTTCAACCTTATTTGGTTTATTAGCAGTTGAAATCGCTGTTTTAATAAGACAAAATGCAAAAGCATCTGATGGTTTTGACTACACACCCATTATTGGAGCACTGTTTTTAATTGTTGGTGTTATTTTTGCATATAGATCTTTCTATAGTATGAGAATCAAAAACGATCAAATTTAATGAAATCAAGAATAACAATTTTCCTTATCCTTATTCAGGCAATCTTAATGGTTGCCTGTGTTGAAAAAGAGGCTCCTAATTCTGCCAAACCTAAAGGTTATTTTAGAATTTCAACCCCTGAACCTTCCTATCAAAAATGGGATAGTGTGTTGCCATTTACTTTTGAATACTCTAAATTTGCCCAATTTTCAATTCCGAAAAATGAGAATAATAAATACTGGATGGATCTTTATTATCCTCAATATAACGTCTCTTTAAAAATGACACTTGTTCCTCTAAAAAACAACCTTAGAGAACTTGTTGTAAATGAGGAGAAACTATTGATGTTTCACGTGGAGAGTAGAAAAGCAGATGATATCCAGTATTCCATGATTCAAGATAATAGTGCAAAACTTTATGGACAAATTTACGAATTAGTCGGAAAAGGTGCAGCTACACCTTTAGAATTTTGGGTTACCGATAGTGCCAAATATTATGTCAGAGCAACCCTTTATTTTAATTTTGCACCGAACAATGATTCTTTGGAACCGGTTATTAAATATTTAAAAACCGATGTTTTACACATGATTGATACATGGAACTGGAAATAATTTAATTTGAATAAAATGAAAAAGAAACCGATCATTATAAGTGTCATTGTAGTATTGCTTGTATCAGCTGTTTTAGTTTGGTTTTTATGGCCCGAAAAAGAGAAAAAGCTTCAAATCCCTAAGACAGAATTAAACCAGGCTAAAAGAAACTTTAAGCTACAAATCTTAAGATACGATCAAGATTTATTTAAAATTAATCAAAATCAATTAGAAGAGGGAATTAAACAACTTGCAAAGAAATATCCTTCCTATTTGATAGACAAGAATGCCTACCAAAATCCGCAGTTAGTGGAAGGTTTAAGAAAATATCTGAATGATCCTGTTTTAACTGATCTTTATAAAAAATCCCAAAAGCTATACTCCAATTTTGAAGTTTTTGAGAATGAAATGGTAGATGGTTTTGCACACTATTTGGTTTATTACCCAAATCAAAAAGTACCACCAATTATAACAATGATTCCCGGTTTAGATATGGAAATGCCCTCCGCTTATATGTTCGAAAATGTTATTTATCTTAACCTTGACTGGTATTTAGGCGTTGATTATCCGCTGTATAACAAAATGGGGATTCCCAAATATATCAGCGAAAGAATGGATTCTAAGTATATAACTGTTGATATATTCAAAAAAGCACTTGTTTATATACATTTACCCAATCAAGTTCCTCTTACTTTATTAGAAGGAATGATCATTGAAGGAAAGAAGCTTTATTTCACTGAAATGATGTTACCGGAAAAACCAATGCAAGAGATCATAGGGTATACAGAAAAAAAATATATTTGGGCAGAAAAATTTTACCCTAACGTTTGGGGATATTTGATTGAAAACAATCTTTTGTACTCAAAAGAGGATGATGCTTTTAGAAAATATGTTGAAGAAGCCCCTTTTTCAAAACCATTTGGAAACGTTTCTCCAGGGAGAATTGGTCAATTTTTAGGATGGAAAATTGTGAAAGCATACATGGAAAACAATCCGGAAATTACCTTAGATCAATTGATGCAAACAACTGATTTGCAAATGATCCTAAATAAATCAGCGTTTAAACCAATCATAAAAAAATAAAAAAAATTGATTTAAAAAATAAAAATTATTCAGAATTATTTATATCTTTGTCATGAACTAAAAAACAAACTACTATGTCTGGTATTAACAAAGTAATTCTCATTGGCCGACTAGGAAAAGATCCTGAAGTCAGAGCCTTCGAAGGGGGAACAAAGAAAGCCTTCTTCACATTAGCAACTTCCGAAATCTACAAAGACAAGGAAGGCAAGAAAGTTGAACAAACCGAATGGCACAACATAGTGTGCTGGCGTAATTTAGCTGAAATTGCCGAAAAGTACCTTACCAAAGGTAAACAAATCTATCTCGAAGGAAGACTCAGGACCAGAAGCTGGGAAGACAACGGGGTAAAAAAGTATGTAACCGAAATTGAGGCAACAACATTCACCATGTTGGGAACCAAACAGGAAGAGGGGGAAAAACAGACTGCTGTCAAAGTGGTTAATGCTCCCCAGGCTGAACCGAGCCCTGTCCTTACGGAACCGGACTATATCAGTGATGATTTGCCATTTTAAACATCAAAAAGAGGAGCTTAAAACTCCTCTTTTTTAATCAATATTTATTTAAGAATGAACCAGACCAAAAAATTTTTTACAACATTCCTTTTTCTGATGGCACTCCTCCCCTATCTGCAGGCAGATACCATCAAAATGATGCAATACAATATGATGTATTATACAACAGCTGTCCCTAGTGGTTGCACCGTAACAGCATCCTACTTAAATGACAAGGATTTAAATCTAAAAAAGATTATCAAATATGTTCAACCCGATATTTTCAGTGTCAATGAAATTGGGAGTCAATCTACGTACGTAGATAGAATAAAAAATAACGTTTTAAATACAGATGGTGTTACCTATTATCAAAATTGCCCATTAACCAATTTTTCAGGTGGATCCATTGCCAATATGGTGTATTATGATTCCAGGAAACTTGGTTTTCATTCGTTTTTTTATATAAACACATCAGTAAGAGATATTAATGCGTATAGGATGTACTACAAAACTCCTCAATTATTATCGGGAGATACAATTTTTATCACATTTATCGTAACCCATTTGAAAGCAGGGAGTTATGATTCTGATGAGGCAACCAGAGCTCAACAAACAGCCGCTTTAATGTCCAAATTAGAACAAATAGGGGTTGCCGATAATTATGTTTTTTCCGGAGACTTTAATTTGTACTCTTCTTCGGAAATAGCCTATCAAAATCTAATCAATTATTCCAATACATTATACCGTTTTTATGATCCGATTAATCAACCCGGTAATTGGAATAATGCATCACAATTTGCAGAAATACATACTCAATCTACTCATACATCATCTTCTGGTGGCTGTTTTTCTACGGGAGGAATGGATGATCGGTTTGATTTTATATTAGTGTCCCCTTACATCTATTTTGGTAGTAAAAAAGTAAAATCTGTGAATGAATCGTATCATGCTTTAGGACAAGATGGAAATCGTTTAAATGGAGAAATTAATAATCCTGCAAACACATCTATACCTGATTCTATTGCTAATGCATTGTACAATTTCTCAGATCACTTACCTGTAATATTGGAGTTTGCAATTGATAATACAGTATCCATTGCAGATTTTGAAGATCCCTTTTTGGTTCAGGTTTACAATCCTATTGAAAATCTGTTAACGATTGAACTTCAACTAAATGAAGCAGATCAATACACGATAGAAGTGTATTCAATCGATGGAAAACGTTTGTTAATACACAAAAATTATTTTGAATCAGGAAATTCTGTATTGAAATTGCCCTTTGAATTACCCTCCTCTTTGTATATCATAAAAATACAAAACACTAAAAAACAAACAGTTGTGAAAAAGGCTGTTAAATTTTAGTTCACAAATTCGGGGTGGAAAAATTGGGATTTTTTCCCTATATTTGCGGCCTCAATTTAAAATGTTTTAAGAAATCACAATTTAATAATAATTTTAAGAACCACAATGAAAGTTTATCAAACCAAAGAAATTAGAAATGTTGCCCTTATAGGAGGTAACCGCGTTGGAAAAACGACTCTAGCCGAAGCAATGGCTTTTCATGGCGGAGTAATTAGCAGAAGAGGAACAGTAGAAGATAAAAACACTATCTCAGATTATCGTGATGTTGAGTTGGAAAGACAACAATCCATTCAAGCTACAGTGATGTATGCTGAACATGATGGAATAAAAATCAATATGATTGACTGTCCTGGTTTTGATGACTTTATTGGTGAAGTTATTGGATCAATGAGAGTTGCTGATACTGCTATGATGGTTATCAATGCTCAAAATGGTGTTGACGTAGGCGCAGAAATTCAATGGAGATGGACTAAAAAAATGAATGTACCAACTGCATTTGTAATCAATCAATTAGACCACGAAAAAGCGAACTTTGATGAAACCGTTCGTCAATTAAAACATTATTTTGGAAACAGCGTAATGCCATTCCAATACCCAGTTAATGCAGGAATCGGTTTTGATAGTGTTATCGATTTACTTCAAATGAAACTTTTAAAATTCCCTGTTGGGGGTGGAAAAACGATCGTTGAAGATATTCCTGCTTCTGAAAAAGATAAAGCAGAAGAAATGTATAATGCTTTAGTTGAAGCAGCAGCTGAAAACGATGAAGCATTAATGGACAAATTCTTTGATGAGGGCTCTTTAACAGAAGAAGAGATTGCAAGAGGCTTAAAATTAGGAATTATCAGCAGAGGAACTTTCCCTGTTATTTGTGTTGCTTCCAAAACCGATCAAGGTGTTACCAGATTAATGGATATCATTAAAAGTAGTTTTCCTACTCCAGATGAAATGCCAGGAGTATTAACTGTTTCAGGAAAAACATTAGCTTGTAAAACAACAGATACACCAACCGGTTATGTTTTCAAAACTTCTATTGAACAGCATATTGGGGAACTTTCCATTATGAAGATTTATGGCGGAGAGATCACAGAAGCTATGGATATGGTAAACAATAAAACCAATTCAAAAGAAAGATTGACATCGCTTCTTTGTGTAGCTGGAAAAAATAGAGAAAAAGTTGAAAAAGCAGTAGCCGGAGACATCGTTGCTACCATCAAATTAAAAGGAACACAATCCTCTCATACTCTAGTAAAATCAGGTGATGAAATGATTGTACCAACTGAATATCCTGAACCAAAATTCCGCACAGCTGTAAGAGCTAGAAACAATGCTGATGATGAAAAATTAGGGGCAATTTTAAATGAATTCCGTAAAACTGATTTAACATTCTTATCAGAACAATCTAAAGAGTTAAAACAAGTGATCATCTCCGGTCAAGGGGAACAACACTTGAATATCATCAAATGGATGATAGAAAAATTAAATAAAGTTGAAATAGAATATTACGCTCCTAAGATTCCATATCGTGAAACCATCACAAAACCAGCAGAAGCGATGTATCGTCATAAAAAACAATCTGGTGGTGCCGGCCAATTTGGTGAAGTACACATGCTAGTAGAACCTTATTATGAAGGAATGACAAACCAAAATAAATATCCAATTCGTGGTACTGATGTATATGAATTACCTTGGGGAGGAAAATTAATTTTCAACAACTGTATCGTTGGAGGTGCTATTGATGCCAGATTTTTACCTGCTATTTTAAAAGGGATCAACGAAAGAATTGAAGAGGGCCCACTTACAGGTTCTTATGCTCGTGATATCGTAATTAATGTATATGATGGTAAAATGCACCCTGTTGACTCTAATGAGTTAGCTTTCAAATTAGCTGGACGTAATGCATTCCGTGAAGCATTCAAAAATGCAGGTCCTAAAATTTTGGAACCAATTTATGACGTTGAAGTATTCGTTCCATCTGAAAGAATGGGTGATGTTATGACAGATCTTCAAGGACGTAGAGGAGTTGTAATGGGAATGGAAAGCGAAGGAGAATTCCAAAAAATCCGTGCAAAAATTCCATTAGCAGAAATGAACAAATATTCTACTACTTTAAGTTCTATTACATCAGGTAGAGCATCTTATGGAATGAAATTTGCTGAATATCAACAAGTTCCAATGGATGTTCAAAATGAAATCATCAAGAAATACGAAGAAGAAAACAAAGAAGACGAATAGCCACCTTTTGGAATATTTATTCAAAAAACCCTACAGAAATCACCAATTTACATTGGTGATTTTTTTTTTAATAAAATGTTGCAAAGTTCAAAAATTGTTGTAAATTTGGGGGTTATTAATTTAAAACACAAGGCTATGAAAAAATTATTACTCTTTTCGGGTATGTTATTTGCGTGTGTCGCGATGCAAGCCCAAACAATCGTTTTCCAAGAAAACTTTGACACTTATACAGCCGGAGACAAAATTGCGGTTGTGAACACCAATTTTACTACATGGAGCGCTGCTCCCGGTGGTTCTGAAGATGGAACCATATCTACAGAGCAAGCAGCTTCCCCATCAAATTCATTAAAGATTGTACCCGGTAATGATGTTGTATTTCCAATTGCTAACTTCACTTCCGGTGAATATGTGATCGAATTTGACTATTACGTGCCTTCTACAGGCCCCGGAGCCTATTTTAACGTATTGCACAACTTTGCCGGTACAAGTTCTGAATGGGCCTTAGAATGCTATTTTTACAACAATGGAACAGGGTATCTTATGGTGGGTGGTTCAACTGCTGACCAAATCGCTTTTACGTATCCTTCCGATCAGTTCTTTCATGTGTATATTAAAGTGGATTTAACAGAAGATGAAGCTAAATTGGAGATTAACAACACAGAGGTTCATACATGGCCATTCCACTACACCCCAACAGAAACAACCGGCTTAACCCAATTAGGAGGCGTTAACTTTTTTTCTGCAGCTCCACATAATTTAAGTACGGGAACATACTATATCGACAATTTCAAATTAATAATGGATGATGTAGCTGTAAATGAATCAAATAACAGCTTCAAAATTTATCCAAACCCAGCCACTACCCTACTTACCATTATTGGAAATGATATTCAAAAAATTGAAGTTTACAACTTAGTAGGACAAAAAATCTATACCGGAACAGAAAACACCATTAATACTGAGACTTTTGCTCCCGGAACATACTTTGTAAAAGTTACTACTTCAAAAGGAGTCCTAACCAAAAAAGCTGTGATTAAATAATTTTTTATTTTTAAAAGCTTACATAAAAAGGACAAAGAGAAACTTCTCTTTGTCCTTTGTTTTACTTCAAAAACGGAACAAACCTTGACACCCTCTTTTGGTAGTTTTTATATTCCGCATATTTGGAACTACTGATCGATTCACTGAAATTGGAACTTCCTAAAAATAGTGCAATCAGAAGAAAACATCCTGTGATGCTCCAGTTCAGCCATTGTCCGCTGGCAGCAATGCTAAACCCATAAAAACTGATCCAAATCGCTTGTTCAGCAAAATAATTTGGATGTCGGCTGTATTTCCATAATCCTCTGTCTAAGAATCCTTTGCTGTGTTTTTCATCAAGAGGAATTCCATTATTTAGAAGTGCATATTTTGACGACTGGAAACGGAATTGTTGAATATCAGCAATTGTTTCATAAAGGATGAAAAAGAACATTAGAACGGCAAAAATAATGTCTAGTGTACCGAAAGAATTGTGATTATTTTGAAGAGCAATCATAATGGGCATGGTAAACAAGAAAATAAGAATATTCTGGTATCCACAGATAAATCCGAAATTAAACAAACTCCATTTCCATTTAGGCTGAAACTCCTTTTGACTTCTTAAATATTGCCAACGATAATCCTCTTCCCCTTCCCAGAATTTCCATTTATAAGCCCCCTTTAATCCAAAGTTAACACTTAAGCGTAATCCCCAAATGGTGACTAAAACACTCATCACAACTAATCTGGTGGAAAAATCACCATAATAAGTGACCATCCAGGCATAAATAATAGGCAAAATGCTCCAGATTTTGTCCACCTGGCTGTTGTTACTGGTTAATTCACCAACGACAAAGGTTAATAGAATTGCAGCCCCTAAAACCCATAAAAGGGGTTTTAATGCGGAGAGTTCCAATTCACCGAGTGGTGTACCCAAAAAGATATACATCAGTGGAAATGCAATTAATGAGAGCGCCAAAATAATGGCAACAGGTCCTTGTTTCATAATATTTCGTTTTAAATTTATTTCTTATTAAAATATAAATCGCTCATAACAATACGAACCATAAAAATATAGTTGAATGTTAATCCGGTATAAAAACCAGCGACATTATCTGAATGTCCTAGAGAACTAAGAGAAAGCGTAAAAGCAGGATCAAGAGAAAATGTTTCATTAAATACAATTTTTACCCCTCCGGTAAGGCTGGTACCATAACCCGGTGCAGACCAGGTACGGTAATTCGGTGTTGTCGTTTGACCCGGAATATAAACCGTTGAAACAGAAGAGAGTAGGTCAAAAGTTTGATCCTCAATAATCGCGCTTAAGTTTTTTACTTTCAAGAAGTTAAACTGAACGCCAAGCTCAACGAATGGTTTTAAAATGGGATTAACGTGAAATAGACGGGAAACACTTAGTTCAAAAAAAGAGCGCTCTTCAGTAGCCGTAATTGTTTCTATGGCATAGTTATTTCTTTGATTACCGGGAAGTACGTCAAACATAATTAAAAAGACATCATTAGCAGTGAGCTGAACATGAGAATAGTTAAGAGACAAACCCCAGTTTTTATTGAATTTATATTTGGCACCCAAAGCAATACTCATACCCACTTTATATTGCATATTTCTAGGATAATCACCTAACCACATTGAATCAACATAAGGGTAGTTATTTTTAACTAAAAGGGATATTTCGTTGAATCTGTAAGTGTTATTGAACAACAATCCCAGATTAACTTCATTTTCAGGAGCTCCGTTATAGAAGTTAGCCGTAGAATTATCTGCTAAATAGATTCCTCCACCCACATGAAAGTCAAAACCGGGAGTGACCCAGGTATCATTCAGGTTTTTTTCTTTAGTTTGTGCAAATATAGTCCCAAAAGAAAACCAAAAGAGTCCAAAAACAAATAGTTTATTTTTCATAAATAATTATAGATGAATCACTTCGCCATAAGCAGCAGCTGTGGCTTCCATGATAGCTTCAGAGAGGGTAGGGTGGGGGTGAACAGAATGAAGCACTTCACGACCTGTAA
>DAONEU010000010.1:0-1835 GCA_035403245.1 Bacteroidales bacterium
CCTCCAAAATAGATGGTTTGAACAGGTTGATTTATAGGAATAGTTGATTTAAGGAAGATCTCTTTTTGAAGTGCTTGTAAAAAATCGTTTTTAAGAGACAAGGAAGCGACTGAGTAAAATCCACAGTAAATACATTTAGAATTACAAAATGGGAAATGAATATAGAGACCGCTCATGTTGAAACAAATAAATATAAAAAAAGCTCCGTATTTGGAGCTTCATTTTGGTACCGCGTAGGGGATTCGAACCCCTGATCTTCAGGATGAAAACCTGATGTCCTGGGCCAGCTAGACGAACGCGGCATCTCATCGTTTTCGGATTGCAAAAATACAACAAATTTCTTTACGCTCGTCAAATTCTGCAAATTTTTTACATCTCATTTATTTTCATTATTTTACATTTTAAAAGCTCCATTTTTGGTTGTTTTTGGACTTATTTTTTGGATTTAAAAACAACAAAAGTGTAAGTTTCAATCCGGATTTTTGCACAAAATATTCTTTTTGACTCAAAATCTTTAAAAAAGGTACAATATATTTGCGAAAAATGAAACAAAATTTAGAGATTTCTTTAGAATTTTTATTAATTTTGTAGCATCAAATTCAATTTAATCTAAAAACAAAATCACATGAAAAAAATCTTATCTTTAATTGTACTATTTTTGATTCTTGGAAATATCAATGCACAAAATGATGCAGTTTTAAGCAAAGGACATTTTTTGATATCTGCCGGAATTGGAATTCCTCAAAACGGAGTACCTGTTGAATTGACCGTTACATACGGAACATTAGATGATGTATTTGGTTTGGAGAATCTTCATTTTGGGTTAGAGTACTTGTGCTCTTTCGATTTTTTCAATCCCAACAGTAACTCCAACTTAGTGATGGGTGCCGGACCCAATTTCCATTACACGTTATTTGATAATTTTGATATCTTTGCCGGGTTCAATGCAGGATGGGGGTTAGATCAATACATAGATCGTATGTCAAATCCTTCTACGCCCAACTACGATGTAGAGGATCTTTTTCAATATTTTGTCAATGTAGGAATTCGTTATAGTTTCAGTGATCGCATCGGCGTTTACGCCAAAGGCAATTACAGCAGGATTAGTTTTGGAGCGGTAGGGGCTTTCGTAAAGTTGTAATTGGGTTTTGGGTTTAGGGTCTTAGTTATCAGGTTTCAGTTATCAGGTTTCAGTTTTTTTTCTGTTACTTCTTACTTTTTACTTGTTACTTTTTACCTTTTACTTCTTACTTTTTACCTTTCACTTCTTACCTATTACTTCTTACTTATTACTTAAAAAACTCTTCACTCTTCACTATTCACTATTCACTAAACAAATAGGACCCCTTTCAGGGCCCTATTCGAATTAAAAAACTGTAAAGCTATGATTAAGTTTATTTAACTTCTTCAAAATCTACATCAGTAACGCCGTCATCTTGTTTAGCATTGTTAGTGTCGGAGGATTGCGCTTGCTGTTCTTGTCCCGCAGTAGGTTGTCCTTGTGCATACATCTTGGAAGATGCTGTATTCCATGCATTATTGAGTTCCGCTGTAGCTTCATCAATGGCTGTAAAGTTTTTATCAGTATGAGCTTGTTTCAATTTTGCAGCAGCAGCCTCGATTACAGCTTTATCTTCCGCAGGAACTTTATCACCAAACTCTTTTAATTGTTTTTCAGTATTGAAAACTAAAGAATCTGCCGTGTTCAATTTTTCTACTTCTTCTTTAGCTTTTTTATCAGCCTCGGCATTGGCTTCAGCTTCAGCTTTCATCTTCTTGATTTCATCATCAGACAAACCTGAAGAAGCTTCGATTCTGATTTTTTGTTCTTTACC
>DAONEU010000010.1:1935-5552 GCA_035403245.1 Bacteroidales bacterium
CCACCAAGTGTTTCAAGACCTAAAGAAAGTGGAGTTACATCCAATAAAAGGATATCGGTAACATCACCACTTAAAACGCCCCCTTGAATAGCAGCACCAACAGCAACAACTTCATCTGGATTTACCCCTTTAGAAGGTGATTTTCCGAAGAAATCTTCCACTACTTTTTGGATAGCAGGGATACGAGTAGATCCACCCACTAAAAGCACTTCGTCAATATCAGAAGTTTTATAACCGGCATCAGCTAAAGCTTTACGGCAAGGTTCAATGGTTCTTTTAATCAAATCATCACAAAGTTTTTCAAATTGAGCACGGGTTAAAGTGCGTACCAAGTGTTGAGGAATACCATCGATAGGCATGATGTATGGAAGATTGATTTCAGTTGAGTTAGAACTTGAAAGTTCAATCTTAGCTTTTTCAGCAGCCTCTTTCAAACGTTGAAGAGCCATGGCGTCTTTTCTCAAGTCAACATTGAAATCTTTTTTGAATTCATCAGCTAACCAGTCGATAATTTTATGATCAAAATCGTCACCACCAAGGTGAGTATCGCCGTTAGTAGATTTAACTTCGAAAACGCCATCCCCTAATTCAAGGATTGAGATATCGAAAGTACCACCACCTAAGTCAAATACAGCGACCTTAGAGTCCGTTTTCTTTTTATCCAAACCGTATGCTAATGCAGCAGCGGTAGGTTCATTGATGATTCTTTTCACGTTAAGACCAGCAATCTCGCCGGCTTCTTTAGTAGCTTGACGTTGAGAGTCGCTAAAATATGCAGGAACGGTGATAACAGCATCTGTTACTTCAGTACCTAAGTAATCTTCTGCAGTCTTTTTCATTTTTTGAAGAATAATTGCAGAGATTTCTTGTGGTGAATAAAGACGATCATCAATTTTCACTTTTGGTAAGTTATTAGAAGATTTTTCAACAGTGTATGGAACTCTGTTGATTTCAGAGGTTACTCTATCAAAAGTTTCACCCATAAAACGTTTGATAGAATAGATCGTTTTATTAGGGTTTGTAATTGCCTGACGTTTAGCAGGATCTCCTACTTTACGTTCATTATCACCGACAAAAGCGACGATAGATGGAGTAGTTCTTCTTCCTTCACTGTTCGGAATAACAACCGGTTCGCTACCTTCCATCACTGATACACATGAGTTGGTTGTTCCTAAGTCAATTCCAATAATTTTTCCCATAATTCTTAAAAATATTATTATTAATACTAATTGTTAATTGTTCAATTTAATGTTACGACCATAAATTGCAACAACCGTACCAAATTAAGAATCGATATATTTTTGAAAAAAAATGAAAAAAAAATGAAAAAAAATGAAAAGTGAGCACTAAAAATGACAAACTGTCATATTTTTCAGATCATTTTGTCATAAATCTATTTGATTTCTGTGGCATTGACTACAACAACGATCTCCCCTTTCACCTCTTTAGATGAAAAATGAGTGATCGCTTCTTCCACTGTTCCTCTGAAGTTTTCCTCGTAGATTTTGGTTAATTCTCTAGAGATTGAGATCATTCTTTCCGGGCCAAAATGGGGAATCATCATTTGTAATGTTTTGAGCAATCTATGAGGAGATTCGTAGAATAAAACGGTTTCTTCTTTTTGAGACAACATTTTCAATGCGGTCTCTTTTCCTTTTTTATGGGGAAGAAAACCATGAAAATAGAAGGTGTCGGAAGGAAATCCGGAATTGATCAAAGCCGGAACGAATGCGGTGGCTCCTGGTAATGTTTCCACACTAATCCCTTCAGCAATCGCTTCCCGAACCAAAAGAAAGCCGGGATCTGAGATTCCGGGTGTTCCTGCATCAGAAGTTAAAGCTACCGCCTGAGCGTTTTTGATCATTTGGATGAAGTTCTTCACCTGTTGATGCTCATTATGAATGTGGTAGGGGAAACATTTTTTGTCTATTTCGTAGTGTTTCAGGAGATTTTTAGTGGTTCTGGTATCTTCACATAAAACAAAATCCACCTCCTTTAAAATCCGAAGTGCTCTCAAAGTGATGTCTTCCAAATTTCCTATTGGAGTAGGTACAATATAGAGTTTCATGATTAAAAATTTTCGAGAGTACGGATAAATAATTTTAATATTCTTTCAGAGGCATCCACGCCACAAGATTCACATTTATCATCGGGATGGTGTGTAGGAGGTTTCAAACCGCCCATCGTTAGAGCAAACAAAGCGGGGATCTGTTTTTGGGTAAATGGATAATGATCACTATTGGGTATATTTCTCCTTTTCTCAATTTTTGGGACCCATTGTTCTTTTTCATTGACTAAATCCATGGTTGTAAGGAATGGTGCACATAATGAGTCAATTCCGTTGAAAAAAAGAACGCCATCATTACCTCCGCATAGAAGGTCAAAGTTTAGTACCTGTTTGATATTTTGCAAAGGGATCAGCGGATGTTCAACAAAATAAGTAGAACCTTGAAGACCACTCTCCTCCCCGCTTGCCAAAATGAAAACGGTTGAATATTTCAATGGTTTTTCTTTAAAATATTTAGCAAAAGCCAACACATAAGCTGTTCCGGAAGCATTATCAAATGCACCATTAAAAACACATGAATCACCTAGAAGCCCTAGATGATCATAATGTCCAATAAAAACAATAAATGAATCTTTATATTGTGTTCCTTCAATGAAACCGCATACATTTTGGGAGGTTCTCCAGGCCATTTTATTGGTAAAATGGATCTCAATACAATTTTTAGTGGCTAAATATTCTGGTTTGATATAAAAGAATGCAAAATCTTTCCCTGGATAGGGTCTGGTACCAAAACCGGGTAGATTTTTGGTGCCTATCGCAATTTTTGAAAATCCGAAACAATTAGAATTACTGATCTTCCAATCATTAAGATTCGATAACATTCTTAATTTGGTTACAGTGTCAACTTTCAAATTATAAATTTCATCCATATTAAAATAGATAATTTGATTCTTGACCTCTTCTTTATATTTTCTTTGAAATTTTTTCAATTTCTTCTCTGCGTTTTTTGAATAGGTACAAACTCCCTTTTCATCTTCATAATCGAGAATTTCCAATGGTGCTTCGATCAATTTATAGTTTCCGTTAATCGATGGGGTGTTAAAGGGGAGTCGATAATCGAAAAAATTCTTTAATAATTTTCCATTAAGTGTTAGGGAAACAGGTCCGGACATATCGTAACCATAGAGAGGATAGTTTTGAAAATAGGTATCTCCAAGTGATTGAACATTAATGTTTTCCAACTCTTTCTGAATATAAATAGCTGCTTTCAGATCTCCTTGATAGGGTGTTCCTCTGCCAAACATTTCAGGCGCTGACAGGTCACAAATGATCCTTTTAAGATAAAGACTATCCTGAGCAATACTCATCTGAGGAACTAAAAATAAAAAAGAGAATACAATAACCGGTAAGGTTATAGCTTTTCTGAATGATGAAGGCAAAAGCAGCATTTTAGAACAGGTTATTTTCGATTAAAAAGGATAGATTTGGCTGTTAAGAATATGATCTTAAAATATTCCTTAATCGACTGATTATCAATATATTTAAAATTTAATTCAATTTTAGCCGGCATAATTTCATGAATGTAAGTGTATTCCGGATCTGTAGATTG
>DAONEU010000010.1:5652-10729 GCA_035403245.1 Bacteroidales bacterium
AAAAGATAAAAATCTTTATTATCTTTCCCAACACGAAGTTGTTTATAGAATGAGCCTCCTTTAGATTCAAAAAGGATAAAGAGTGCAATAATAATCAGTACCGGAGAAAAGCAAACCAGAGCAATGGTAGCAAATAAGAGATCAAAAAAACGAATAACCATAAATTTTGAGCTGTTTATTTAAAATATTTCCAATCATCATCGGCGCTACTTCCCCAATAATCTTCAATATCTTTTTCATCAAAGTTATAGATTGGTGTATTTCGAGTTGACAATTTAATTTTCCAGAATGGATCTTGCAATTCTCCTCTCATATCAGAGTGTAGTAATTCATAATTATTGGAAACCATATCTACATTATAGAAAATAAATTTAATATTTGATTGTTCTTCAATCTTGTAGTAATGCCATATTTCGTAGGGATAGGAATGAGAATCGTAAGGAGAATCATAAGTTGTATTAGGTGGTCCATATTGTAAGTAAACACGACCTCTATCAGTAGAATATCCTTTAATAAAGGAGTTCCCGTACTCTTTATTTACTACTTGAACTATGTTATTATATTTGGCCCATTCCGATTCCGGATTAGAAGGATTTCTTTTAATCCAAAAACCATAAAAGAATTTCTTTAGATTTTCAATTTTTGCAGTATTAACATTATTTTTAATAAACTCTTTTTCACTAACATTGGCAATAGGGATAAGACAAGAAACATTTTCTTTCATTTGTATCAAATCAGAATATTTATCTACAAATGTTCCAGCGTAAGAGTAATTTTCATAAGTTTCAACAGGAATAACATATCCCGGATTGTGTTTATAAAATGATTTTTTGGTAACTGTAAGAAGCGTAGAATCAGAACTAAAAACTTCAACCATAAGGCTATAGTTACCTGTCGGTAATTTATCAACTCCTAATTGATTGATCAAAACTTTAGCAACTCCTGTACCAATATTTTTAATACTAATGGATTCAGGGAAGACCATTTTAGTTTGATCATTCATCAAATAACTTCTTACAAATAAAAATTTATCGGGGCCAACCACTTTATTGGAATTGTAGATCTCCATGGAATAATAGATCACATTAATTTTATCATTCACATATGGATTAAAAAAAGGAACTGTTTTATAACCATATCTATCAAAAATTGGATCCGGTTTGTCAATAGTATAGAGATTTCTATAGAGAGAGATCGCAGACGTGGAAACTATATTTTCACTAAAATTTAATTCAATATAATCGATATAAACCACATTTGTATCGGTTGAATTCATGTCTTTAAGAGAAAAATGAAGAAAATATTTTCCGGCTGGGAGAGTTATATTTTTTATGTCAAAAATATCATCTTTTTCGACTTTTGCAGTATCATCCAATTCAACACTACCTAGGATATAGTCTAATTTTTTCACCAATGAGTCACGCTCACGATTCAGAATATCCACCGTAATTCTAACATCTGCAACATATTTATTCGACTTATTTTTAACATAGTGTACAGAATTTCCCTTTATTAAAAAAGAAAATTCAACGTAAGGATTTAATTCTGCGGTACAATAGGGACGATAGGTCAAGAATGCACTTAATTTTTGTGCAGAAAGGGTGCCAACCATCATCAGCATCATGAAAAAAATAAAAAAACGTTTCATAGTATTATTATTTAAATAATGAATAACTAAGCGTTAAGGAGTAGATGAGTTCTGGTAGGTTATTTATAAATTTATAATTTTCAAAATATCATGAATTGAAACTCTTTGTTGTTGCATAGAATCTCTTTCTCTAATGGTTACGGTATTGTCTTCCATTGATTGATTATCCACAGTTATGCAATAAGGGGTTCCAATTGCGTCCTGACGACGGTATCTACGACCAATAGCATCTTTTTCATCATATTGGCACATCATTTTATATTTCAACATCTCCATAATTTCTTTCGCTTTTTCAGGAAGTCCATCTTTTTTTACCAAAGGGAGAACGGCCACTTTATAGGGAGCTAAAACAGGAGGTATTCTTAAAACAACTCTGGTAGAACCATCAGGAAGTGTTTCTTCGTCAAACGAGTTTCCTAGAACGGCTAAGAACATTCTGTCCACACCTATGGATGTTTCGATCACATAAGGAACATAGCTTTCGTTGGTTTCAGGGTCAAAATAGCGTAGTTTTTTACCTGAAAATTTTTCATGTTGTGACAAATCGTAATCTGTTCTGGAGTGAATTCCCTCCAATTCTTTAAAACCGAATGGGAAGTTAAATTCGATATCTGTAGCAGCATTAGCATAGTGTGCTAATTTTACATGATCATGGAAACGATAGTTGGCAGGATCAATACCCAAAGATTTGTGCCAGTTGATTCGTTCATTTTTCCAATACTCGAACCATTTCAATTCTTCACCCGGGCGAACAAAGAATTGCATTTCCATTTGTTCAAATTCTCTCATTCTGAAAATAAATTGTCTTGCAACAATCTCATTTCTAAATGCTTTACCAATTTGAGCAATTCCAAATGGAATTTTCATTCTACCTGTTTTGTAAACATTGATAAAGTTTACAAAGATACCTTGAGCGGTTTCAGGGCGAAGATAGATCGTATCGGCACCTTCTGCGACGGAGCCCATTTGTGTAGAGAACATCAAATTAAATTGACGAACGTCAGTCCAGTTTTTGGTTCCTGAAATAGGGCAAACGATCTCTAATTCTTCGATAAGAGATTTAATTCCAACTAAATCGGTATTGTTCATTAATTCAGCAAAACGATTAGAAATCTGATCCATTTTCTCTTGATTTCTAAGAATATTCGGATTGGTTTGTCTGAATAAAGTTTCATCAAAGTTTTCGAATTTCTTTTTCGCTTTTTCGATCTCTTTATTGATTTTATCTTCCAATTTTTGGATGTAATCTTCAATAAGCACATCAGCACGATATCTTTTTTTAGAATCTTTATTATCGATCAAAGGGTCATTAAAAGCATCAACGTGGCCTGAGGCTTTCCAGATGGTTGGGTGCATAAAAATAGCACTGTCAATACCCACGATATTCTCGTTATATTGAACCATTGCTTTCCACCAATACTGTTTGATATTATTTTTAAGTTCAACTCCTAATTGCGCATAGTCGTATACTGCGCTTAATCCGTCATATATTTCACTGGAAGGAAATATAAAACCATATTCTTTAGCGTGTGAGATAATTTGTTTAAAGAGTTCGTCGTTATTTGCCATAATCTATTAGTAATTAAATATTTATTTTGTTACAATCTATTCAAAAAGGAAAGAGATCTGAACCAATCTGGACTTCAAACTAGTCACACTAGTTGCATACATGTTAGGTTCCGTTTTTAGGAGGTTATTCATCCCGAAAGACATTTTAAACTCAGTAGAAAATTTAAAATAGGTCATGTAAAAATCGAAACCGAAGCCCACTTGTGCTTGGAAATCGTTAGGAAATATTTTAACATAAACTTCCCTGGGATTTGAGGCTTGTTTGCGGGCATTCGATATTAAATCCCGGCTGTATTGAGCACCACCAACTACGTAAACACGAACATTATGCATTCTGGAAGACTTAAATTTAACCATTAAAGGGAAATCTAAATAGACAGATTCTACATATTTGTTTGTGTAAAATTCGGTTCCATCAAAATACCTTACGTAATAATTAAGTTGTCTATCCCCAAAAGCCAGCCCCGGAATAAATCGTAGATCAAAATACTCTCCCAACCTCATATTAGTCACAATACCGAGATTAAAACCGGTCAACCCTTTTGATTCGATTTTCATCAATGAATCATATTCAGCTAAATCAGGTTTAGAGCGGATTGAAAAATCGAAATTGTTCAATCCAATCATAAAACCAAAATGGAAACGTTGTCTATCATATTTAATCAGATTAGGAACTCCAAATCTTTTTTGACCAAATGATGTCAATGATATAGCAATCAATAAAAGGATTAATATGATCTGTTTTTTCTTCATAATTTAAGTATTCAAGTATGAACGATTAGGATGCAGAATTAGTATTTCTAGAGTATAAAACTTCCATTTCTTTAGCTAAAAGTATTGGATCAATAGGAACAACTCCCACATATTGGCACACGATACCTCCGGCAATATTAGAGATTTTAGCAATATCCTGAGCTTTAAGCCCATGAGAAATGCAAAGTGTAGCTACAGAAATAACGGTATCTCCGGCTCCGGAAACATCACTCACTTCTCTTAGGAATGCAGGTTGATGGAAGAAAAAATCCTCTTTTGCATCGTAAATGGAGATCCCTTTTTCCGATAGTGTAACCATTATATAACGAATTTGGTGTAATTCAGCAAATTTTTTAGCTGCAGAATGAATATCTTCAATCAATACTTCCTCTTGATTTAAGTGTAACGCATCGCATAACTCTTTCAGATTAGGTTTAAAAAGGGTAACGCCATCATAGAAATGAAAATTTCTTCTTTTAGGATCTGTAGTGGTTGGGATCCCTTTTTCATTAGCTAACTGAATGATTTGATGGATATTATCTTTATTTAAAACTCCTTTATCGTAATCCTCAAAAACAATCGCATGGATGGTATGTGTATTGAAAATTTGCTTGATATTTTCAATAAAGAGATCATTTTCATTTTTAGTAAGTAAAAACTCATCTTCATCATCAATACGAAGCATTTGCATCCGATTGCCAATAATTCTGTATTTGATGGTTGTTTTCCTTTCGGTAGATTGAATAATACCTATAGTATCAAGTTGTTGCTTCTTCAAAGAATCCAAAAAGAGGTTCCCTTTATCATCTTTTCCAATGACGGAGCAGAGGATTGGATTAGCACCTAATTTTTTAATATTGGAAGCAACATTTGCAGCGCCCCCTAAGCGATAATCACGATCTTTGACATTCAAAATCGGAACCGGTGCTTCGGGTGAGATTCTATTTACTTTACCATTGAGGTATGCATCAATCATAACATCACCGATTACCAGCACATTAGCATGTTGAAAACTTTCTAAAAGGGATTGTACCATCATTTCAAAATTAACCTGCAAATATAATAAAAAATTAGCAAATTTGTAAATTAGCAAATTAGCAAATTTGT
>DAONEU010000010.1:10829-16203 GCA_035403245.1 Bacteroidales bacterium
TGATCGTATATTCCAAAATAGATCATTCGGTTTACCTCTTTCGTACCTTTTTCACGAATGATCTGTTCATTGATGCTGGCAGCTTCCTCGATATTTAATGTCAAAGCCTCTTCTAAAAAGTTGGTTTCAATATTTTGAACAATAATTCCATTCTTTTGATGTTGAATCCATTCGTGATTGGCGGGTAAGTCAATGACAACCGGAACACATCCTAAGCTCATCGCCTCTAGCAAACTAATCGATGTCGCATCACTTTCAGGAATTGAAACCCAAATTTTGGATTTAGCATACATCTTGGAATTGATGGCAGGATCCACCCAGCCGATAAAAGTGACTTCTTCATCTAAATTTAATCGATGAGTTAACTCTTTCAAAGAGTCCGTTTCCGTTCCTGATGCACCAACCACCAATTTCCAGTCAGGATGTTGTTGCACAAATTGATGAAATGCTAAAATGATTTTATCAATGCGGTATAGTGGTTTATGTAAACGGTTGGAATAAATGATATTCTCTTTTTCAATTTCAATATCGACGATATTAATTCCGAAATTGGCAATGATGGTATTCAATGGTTTCTTCGCCAGTTGCTGCATCCGATCAGCCACAAACTGCGCATCTGTAGTGTATCTATCACAATGATTTAGAACATACTGTACCATTTTTTTAAAAACCCATCCTTTATCCGGAAGAATCAAAACATCACTTCCCCAGGTTGTTAATACAACCGGAATCTTGAGTCGTGAACGCTTTAACGCTCTCAACATCAGAAAGGAATAGGTGCTAATTTGTTGAATATGAATTACATCCGGTTTTTCTGTTTTAAGAATCTCTTTATACGACTGAATCGCTTTAGAATAATTCTTTACATCTTTGAGAGAGGAATTAACGTAATAACAATTGGAAATTTTGGAATCTAATACATCATGTTCCTCATCAGTGACCAACACTACCTCATCAAAGTAGCGTTTCACCAGATGAAAATAATTGAAGGTATGAACACAATTGGACCCAATTAACAAAAGTTTTTTCATAATGACTCCGGTTTTTTATTTTTCGATATTTTGATAAACCATGAAAGGATGAAGATATAGTACAAAGAGGAGAAAATACTCAACAATGTAAAACCTAATAAGATATTTTTGTTTAGCCCACCAATGATCACCGCACTCAAATATAACGTATGACCGCATAAACTAAGTAAAAAAGCAGTTTTTTGTTTAGATACGATCAACGGGATCTGTGAAACCGGCATCGTAATAAAGTTAAAAAACAGCCATGGGGCTAAAAATCTGCCGTAATAACCTGCCATTCTGTAAGGTTCACCTAGAAACCAGGCAAAAAGATCATCTCCAAAAATGGCAATAGTTGCGAACACAGGAAGGGCAATCAGCGCCATGATTTTCAATACTTTTAAAAGTAAAGCTCTTAAATCGCCTCCGTTTTGATAGGTTTCTGAAGCTTTTTGATAGAAAACTTGTCCAACAGCACTCCCAATCATGGAAGATGGAGCAAACAATAACCGTAGCGTTCTGGAGTGTAATCCCACTTTATCTTTGAGGTAGAAAAAAGAAAGCAAGAACACTTCCCCACTCTGTTTCACCACATCACAAAAAGCATGTAATGAGTTGATTTTAGGAAAATCCTGATATTCAATGGCAACCTCTTTCATCTCTTTTTTAGTAATCATCTTCACTTTGTCTTTATCTTTTCTCCAAAAAGCGAAAATGAGGACAAAACTACCGAAAAGATATCCCAAAAATTGACCTAGCACCAATCCTAAAGATTTGATGGCCAAACTTAAATTAAATCCAACAGTAGAAACACTTTGAGTGGTTTTAGAAAACATCACATTACGGAATCTCTTCTTTCTGGAATTCCAATAATTAAAAATTTGATACCAGGCAACCGATAAAACTGAAAGTGGAACTAAGTACAAATAGGACGAAACATCTTGATTGTTAAGTATTTTGCAAATTTTGGCATTAAAAAGCAGAATGATTAAAAATGACAAAGCACTAACTGCAAAGCTTATCAGCACAGATAATCCCAGAACATTGGCTGCTTTTCGGTCCTCTTTGGGCAACATAATCGCCAACTCATAACGTGCAGTAGCAATGATCGAGAATAGGTTGGCAACTGACAAATAAACAGCCAAAACGGCAAAATCTGCGGGATCATACAAACGAGCTAATACCGGTTCAGCGAGGAAAGGAATCGCTTGAGCAATCACATTTCCTGAAAAGATGGTCAATGAATTACGCGCAAACTCGGAATTAAGCTTTGACTTGATGAGATTTCCCATTTTAAAGTGATTCTTGATCGTAATAACTTTTTCTCAATTCAGGGTATTTTTCTAATAATATTTGATCAATTTTTTTAGTAGTTCCCACTACTTTTGCAGGGTTTCCGGCAATCATAGCATAATCGGGAAATTCACCACTCACTTTGCTGTAAGCAGCCACAACAGATCCTTTTCCAATCTTAGCCCCCGGTAATATCAATGAGTGTGGACCTACAAATGTATAGGCACCTATCTCAATAGAACCTTTGACATAGCCATAATCCTTAGTCGTTGAGCGGTAATCTTTTCCGTACAATCGAATAGAATTGTGACTGGAATGGGTTGTTAGACTAACGTAATTGGTTATTTGTACCCCTTCACCGATGTAGATGTTATTGCTGGCTTCAATGAAGTTAAAGTGTCCGATAAAAACATTATCACAGATGTGCAAAGTTTCCGGACAAATAATGGCTGTGGAAGTACTTATTCTAGTGTTTTTGAGTTTTGTGCCATCCGAAGAGCGATAACCATAAACCATAGTGGGTTTGCTTAGTTGTGCAAAAAACCGATGTATCCGATAGCGAATCGAATGTATAAGATTAAAGCTCATTTTTAGTTTTTTTAAAACCTTTGAATATGAATTTATTTAGCCAGACTAAATCTGTATTTTCCTGATATTTAGAATAATAGAATCCCATCATCATGAAGAAAAATGGTGACAACATGGTATTCGATAGTGGTACATTCGTGATAGAGGCTATCATAAAAAGGGTAATTAAAAGTACCACATTTTTCGAGTCGATATCACTACGAGCCAATTTAATAGCATTTTTTAATGGTATTAAATAAATCATTAAATAAACGACTAATCCTACCAGTCCAAATCTCCATAGCATCAAAACGTACTCATTTTCTGAGTATAGTTGGGAATCATAGAAATGATTTTTCTGAGGCCCGTGACCCAAGATAGGTTTATGAGAAGATTCTTTTAATAAATCTTGCCAAATATCGAGTCTTTTTTGCCATGAATTGCCTTGAAACGCTTCATCGTTAAATAAAGACATGATATAATCTTTGTTTTGCTTTTTAGTAGTCAGAAAATCGATATGCAGATATTCTGAAAACGCTTCCAGATTAAAGAAAAGAAGTAACAGGAGGGCAACAATAAAGGTATGGATAGTAATTTTCCACCATTTCCATTTCACGATGATAAAATTGATCACAAAAATCGCAGCAAATGCAATGATTCCTGTTCTGGATTGGCAAGCTGAAACAGCAATAACTGCCACGTAAAAGAATAACATCTCTTTGGTTGACCAACCCTTCTTTGGAAGATAGTGGATCAAAAAGATCATGAAAAGGATGGCATTATTGTTTGGATTTCCAATCAAACCCAACATTCTTTTAGTTGCAGGTTCTCCAATTGAGTTGTAGCCAAAAGTGATCAAATGAATACTATTTTCCCCACAATATAAAGGCATAACAAGCTCATTAAATCCGAAAATATCATGATAGTGCATCATATTCAGCACAATCAAAATCACAAAAGCAATGTCAATCGCCAATTGTTTAATTTTAGGCTGGTAGATCTCCTTAAAAAACAGAAAAACAACGATATACTTCACAATATCATACACTTCAAAAAGGTCATTCATCGAATTATGTCTGAAATTAAACAAGATACTGATGATGATGACTCCCATAAAAACGATAAGGTTTTTAACATAAGCCAATTTAAAAGAGCTCCATTTTTTCCAAACCAACCATATTAGCATGAATGGAATAATAAAATCGATCAATTGAAATTTGAAATGAAGTCCCGGGAAATGCACCGGGGGTATAAAAAGTAGTATGAAAAGGAAAGCAAAGAAAAAAATCTTGCGAAACCACATCCATTTAGCAACAGTAGGTGTTTTATCCATCTAATCTAAAAAAAGCATCTTCATAGAGATGATATGAAGATGCAAAGATAATTCATTTTTTTTAAATTTAAACGCCTGTAAACAATTATTAAGAAATCGCCTAAACTTGCTCTTCTCCAAACTGTTTTACGGCATATTTTTTATCGATTGCAATTTTTTTAATATTGGCTGATGGGAATTCATACATCGCATGTGTCATGATTTTTTCCATCACAGAACGAAGTCCGCGCGCGCCCAATTTCAACTCAATTGTTTTATCTACAATATAATCGACAGCATCATCAGTAAAAGTGAGTTTAATACCATCAAAATCAAACAAATGTTCGTATTGTTTAATCAGGGCATTTTTAGGTTCTTTGAGGATTCTAACCAAAGCATCCCGATCCAGTGTTGACATATAAGTGATAACAGGGAACCTTCCACACAATTCGGGAATTAACCCGAACGTTTTCAGATCTTGTGCTGTAATATATTGCAACATATTGTTTTTATCCAGAACACGATTTTTCTGATTGTAACCGATCACATTGGTATTCAATCTTTCAGCGATTATTTTATCGATACTGTTGAAAGCTCCACTACCGATGAACAGGATATTCTGAGTATTCACTTCAATAAACTTCTGTTCCGGGTGTTTTCTTCCACCGGCTGGTGGAACATTCACGACAGAACCTTCTAAAAGTTTAAGTAAAGATTGTTGCACCCCTTCACCTGACACATCCCGAGTGATAGAAGGATTATCGCCCCCTTTACGAGCCACTTTATCGATCTCATCAATAAAAACGATTCCTCTTTCGGCTCTTTTTACATCGTAATCTGCAGCTTGTAACAGACGGGTTAAAATGCTCTCCACATCCTCTCCCACATAGCCGGCTTCTGTGAAAACAGTAGCATCAGCGATACAGAATGGGACATCCAGCAATTTGGCAATGGTACGTGCAATTAACGTTTTTCCAGTGCCTGTATCGCCAAGCAAAATGATGTTTGATTTATCAATTTCAACCTCTTTTTGATCCTTTTGAGCATGTAAAAGTCTTTTATAATGGTTATAAACCGCTACCGAAATAACTTTTTTAGCATCATCCTGACCAATAACATACTCGTCCAGTTTTGACTTGATTTCAATTGGTTTAAGCAAATTTAAAGCAAAAACCTCATTCTTTCTAACGTT
>DAONEU010000010.1:16303-27952 GCA_035403245.1 Bacteroidales bacterium
AGCTTCAATTTCGATATCGGAAGCTTGACCTTGAGTACCGCCCATAGGTTGATGAATCATTACTCTGGAGTGTTGCAATGCGAATCTTTTGCCTGCTGTACCTGCACATAATAAAACGGCTGCCATAGATGCTGCCATCCCTGTACAAATAGTTGAAATTTCAGGTTTTAAGTATTGCATTGTGTCATAAATGCCCAATCCTGCATACACACTACCTCCTGGAGAATTCAAATAAATTTGAATATCTCTTTCAGAATCTTGAGATTCCAAAAACAATAACTGAGCTTGAATGATATTCGCAACATCGTCATAAATCGGTACACCTAAGAAGATAATACGGTCTTTCATCAATCTGGAGAACACATCCAATTGTGTAATATTCATCGGACGCTCTTCAATGATGTAAGGAGTAATATATCCTTCAGCCACAGATTCATATCTGTGTAATTTCATGCTGCTTATGCCTCTATGTTTGATGGCATAATTTCTGAATTCATTACTATTCATTTTCTTTCTTTTTGGTTGTTTTCTTGGCTTTTGGTTTTTCAGCTTCGTCAGTGTTTTCTTCTGCTTTAGCTACTTTTTTGGTTTTCTTTGGTTGTTCTTGAACAGGAGCTTTTTGACCGGAAATATATTCAATAAATCCTTGGATATCTCCTGAATGACGTTCTACATTCATTTTTTCTTCTAAAATGCGCATTAGTTTTTCATCAAACAACTGATCATACAACGCTTTTACTTGTTTTTGATCTTTTAGTTGTTCTTTTACTAATTCACCTAAACGGTCAGCAACATCCTCTTGGTTGAAGTTTTTGAAATAGTTTTGATAGTAGAAATTGCGAATATATGCTTCAACATCTTCCATAGAAACTTGAATATTCTCAGTTTCTGATAATTTATTCTCGATCAACTGCCATTTAAAAGAGTTTAGATATTTAGGAAATTCCTCTTCTAATTTTTCATCAGTAATAGGTTCAGTGCTATTTTTTAACACATATTTTTTAATAAAAGCTTCAGGTAATTCGATATGCGTATTTTCAACGATGTTTGTGATGGCATCATTCATGAATTTACGATCTGTTTCTTGTTTCCATTGAGCAGTGATTTGAATAGAGGCATAAGCTTCTAATTGCTCCATAGTTGTGATTGAACCATCAGGGAATGCTTTAGCGTAGAATTCATCATTGATTTCAGCCATACCCACTCTACCGATTGAAGAGATCTCAACGTTATAAGTGTAAGTATCTTCAGCATTATACTCATCATCTTTCAATCTTAAAGCTTTTTTTAGCGTCATTTCATTATCGAATGCATCTTTAAAAGAAACGTTTTCAATCTTTTCGTTTATGTTTTTATCAATGAAGATCGATTTTCCGATTTCAGAAAGGTCGTTTACAAAGAAGTTTAAAGTTTTATCATCAGCTTTTACAGTAACATAATCATCTTCCCCGATAGTTTCAGGATTTGAATATTCACCGTGTCTTCTGCGGATTTGAGAAACATATTCTTCGATTTGTTTAGCATCAGCTAACACTTGGTAAGTAGAGATAGCAGGAAGAGTAGTAAGGTCAACTTCAAATTTAGGTTGGATAGCAAATTCGAATGTAAAAGTAAAGTTATCAGCATTTTCGAAATCGATTGTAGATTTTTCGTCTATAATCATAGGTTCGAACATGGTGTCAATTTTATTGGTTTCGAAATAGCTATACAATTGATTGCTCGCCAATTTATTCACTTCATCAGAGATCAAATGTCTTTCATATAATCTTTTAATCATAGGCATTGGGGCATTTCCAACGCGGAAGCCAGGAACCTGAGCCGTTCTTCTTTGTTTTTTAAGACCAGCTTCAACCTCATTTGCATAATCTTCTTTTGCGATTTCAATCACTAACTCTTGAACAAGAGCATCACTCATTTCGTGTTTAACGTTCATTATACTATATTTTTATGTTTTTATAATTTTAATTATTTTGAGGTTGCAAAAGTACGAAATAAAAATGAAACCTTGAACCTTTAATTGTTGAATACGAGCAAATATCATACCAACGAAAATTATCCGTAAAAAAAACGACCAATTTTAACTCTATTCTTTATTATATTAATGCCATGAACTATTCAAAGTTGGCATGATGGTCTTTTTCGAACTTTTAAAACTACTTCTTTTGCAGAAAAACCGTTCCGATTTAACTTTTCATTTGAATAATTTAAGATTTCTACTTCAAAACCCACCGATTTTAACCTAGATGACAACCCTTGAATCGAATAGATTCTGCAATGATCATTTTGGCCGAAATGGATCTCTCTTTGTTTTGGGTCTTTTATTGTAAAGTCTTCATAGATTTCTCCATCTTGAAATGGGGTTTGAATGTATGCAATCCCATTTGGATTTAATATTCTATATAATTCTGACATAGCTTTAACATCATCTTCAACATGTTCTAAAATATGATAACAGATAATCAGATCATAAAAATCTGAATGAATAGGAATATCAGTAATATTATAGGACACATCAGAGATAAAATCACCGGATAAGTCTGATGCAGTATAAAAATATTTTTCTTTTTTCATTATTCTGAAAAAAGCTCTGGAAGGAGAAAATTCTAAAATTTTTAAATTCGGATTACTAAAATCTGAATCAATGATAGCTTTAAGTCTTCTGGTTCTTGACAAGCTTCCACAACGGGGACAAATCAAATCTTCATTATGTGGAATAAACTTTTTCAATTTTTTTCCACAAACATTGCAATAATAATTTGATCCTTTATAAAACAAATATAAAAAATATCTTAAAAAGGGTTCAACTTTATACAATTCATTTGACGGGAGTAAATATTTAATTCCTTTTTTAACTTTATAATATATTTGCGTCATTTTTTAATTAGTTAGGAATACTTTAATCTTAAGAACAAAAATACAAATAAAAAATGAAACCCTACTAACAAATTTTAAACAAATTGAGGCAAATATCAATTGGGTTTTGGGTTTTGGGTTTTATGTTTTGGGTTTCAGTTATCAGTTTTCAGTTATCAGTTTTTACTTCTTATTTTTTACTTCTTACTTTTTCGTATGCATCATCAGCTTTTCGCCAAAATTGATGTCATTAATGTAAAAGAAATAAACACAGTGTAACTCAGTGTAAAAAAAGAGTTACACTGTGGTTTAAATTTTAAAAATTAGACTAAATGAACGCTGTGAAACATTGTGGTCTTATCAAAAATAATTGGTTTATTTTAAGCGAATTACAAGTCCGTGGTCTGTATTCTTTTGACACTTTATCATGATAAATTTTAAAGGTGGTTGGTTCTCCATAAATTTAATGGGTTCATCAATCTCTTGAAAATCAACTAATCCATAATCTTTAAACTCTTTAGTAGCCGATTCTTTATCATAGAAGAAAACATGTAACCCTTTTTCTAATTTAAATCTATCCTTACTTACTTGTTTTCCTGTACCATACATACTTGCATTTTTAGATAAGGTAATAAAAAGCATGTATCCATTTTCTTGCAACTGTTTATAACAATTATCAATCAATTGTTTACGTTCCTTTTTATTGAGTAAATGGATCAACGCATAACAAAAAACACCATCATATTGTTTATTATCATAAGGCATATCGTTCACAGATCCCTGATAAATTGGAAAGTCTAATTTTAATTCATTTTTGGCCAAATGTATGGCATATTCAGAGATCTCAATTCCGGTAACGTCTATTCCATTTTGTAGAAAAATGTTTGCATTTCTTCCATAACCAACTCCCGGAATCAAAATATCATGAATTTGATGTTCTAGAAAGAAATCTTTTGCCATAATTGCTGAATCTGAGGGGTCCAATCCCCACATTGTTTTTACCTCTTTAAATTTATAATTCCAAAAATCTAACATTTCATTCTGACAGTTTTAAATTCACAAAAATTTGATGTATTTCAATTTTCAAATGTATCTATTTTTTTGCAAAAATAAAAAAAATAGCAAATGAATATATTTTCGATTTTTATTAGCGCATTCGCGGCTTTTTAGATGAATAAATCTTATGGAGATTATCGGTTTTTGGAGCACAAAGTTAAATGAAGTTAAAATAAAGTTTCACAATGTAGTTCTTCTTTAACTTTGTGAAAACATGGTGAAACTTTGTGAACCAAAATAGCACACCTGATGTAATAAGCCGCGAATGCGCTAATAATAAACGAATAATTTTTCCACGTCTAATTAGCTTATTTGCTTATTATCACATTAGCTTATTACTAATCTGTACTTATCTGTCCAATCTGTGTCATCAGCGTTCTATAAAAAAAAATCACCCTATCATTGATAGAGTGATTTCATTTTTGCAAAACTATAGATATTAACTATAGAATATGATAAGGTTTTAAAATTTCTTTACCGATCTCAACAGCTTTTTCATTGTCTGGAATTAAGTTGTGGTGACGAACTGGTAATGATTTTTCAAGACCTTTTCTTAAATATTCAGGGTTGATGATCGGTTTAATTTTTAGGAAACCTCCTAAAACGATCATGTTGAACAATTTAGCGATACCAATCTCAGCTGCTTTGTCGGTAGCTTCGATTTGATAGATATTGATATCTTTTCTTTCAGGATGAACAGTGATACCATTTGGATCATAAATCAATAAACCACCCGGTTTTACTGAATTTACGAATTTATCCATAGATTGTTGATTCAAGATGATCGCAGTATCAAATTGGTTAAGTGAAGGGGAGCTAATTCTTTCATCACTGATGATAACGGTAACATTAGAAGTACCGCCACGCATTTCAGGACCATAAGAAGGCATCCAACTCACTTCTTTATTTTGCATTACTCCGGAATAAGCCAAGATTTTACCCATAGATAAAACACCTTGTCCACCGAACCCTGCTATAATAATTTCTTCAGTCATTGTATTACTTTTTTAATTAATTACTTTTTTATGATTCTAGTATTCAATGGTTTACTATTCTTGAGTTGGCACTTTAATATCACCAAGTGGATAGAAAGGAAGCATGTTTTCTTCCAACCATTCGTTTGATTTCACAGGGGTTAATTTCCAACCTGAGTTACAGTTTGAAACGATTTCCACGAAAGAAACGCCCTTGTTCAATTTTTGGTTTTCAAAAGCCAAGCGGATCGCTTTTTTAGCTTTACGAACCAAAGCAGGAGTATAAACAGCTTGACGGGTAACGTAGTAAGTACCTGGAAGTTGTGCAACTAATTCAGTGATTTTCAATGGTGGTCCCATCAATTCAACATCTCTACCGTAAGGTGAAGTAGCTGTTTTCATATTAGGAAGGGTTGTAGGCGCCATTTGTCCACCGGTCATACCGTAAATACCGTTATTTACAAAAATAATTACGATATTTTCTCCACGGTTACAAGCGTGAATAGTTTCACCTGTACCGATTGCTGCTAAGTCACCATCCCCTTGGTAAGTAAATACGAAGTGGTTTTTGTGTAATCTTTTGATAGCAGTAGCAACAGCAGGAGCTCTACCGTGAGCTGCTTCAACGAAGTCAACGTCAAAATAGTTGTATGCTAAAACGGAGCATCCTACAGGAGCAACTCCAATGGTTTTATCTTGAATCCCCATTTCTTCAATCACTTCAGCTATCAAACGGTGAACTGTACCGTGACCACAGCCTGGGCAGTAGTGCATTACGTTGTCGGTCAAAACCGGAGTACGTCTGTACACTAAATTTTCGGGTTTTATGATTTCTTCTCTAGTCATTGTATATACAATTTTTATAAATTAACAATTAAAAAGTTTTGATAGCTTCAACGATTTCTGTAGGAGTTGGGATGATACCACCGAATCTGCCGTAATGTTTAACAGGAACAGCACAACCAACTGAAAGTCTAACGTCTTCCACCATTTGACCAGCACTCATTTCAACGGTAAGGATACCTTTGACTTTTTTGCTAAGTTCATTGATTGGTTTAGTTGGGAAGGGCCATAAAGTGATTGGTCTTAATAAACCCACTTTTAAACCTTCAGCGCGAGCTAATTCGATCACTTTTTGACAAATACGAGCAGAAGAACCGTAAGCAACTAGAAGGATATCAGCATCTTCCACCTGGAAAGTTTCGTAGCGTACTTCATTTTCTTCACATACTTTATATTTTGCTTGTAATCTCAAGTTTACTTGTTCTTGTTTAGCAGAATCCAACTCAAGAGAAGTAACGATATTGTGTCCTCTTGAAGCAGGTTTTCCGATCATAGCCCATGGGAATTTTTCAGCGATATACTCATCAGTCCATCTTGGTTTATAATCATCGATTTCCACTTTTTCCATAACTTGACCAATCAAACCATCAGAAAGGATCATCACAGGATTGCGGTATTTGAAAGCTAAATCAAAACCTAAACCTACGAAATCATACATTTCTTGAACAGAAGCAGGAGCGAGAGTGATTAGTTTATAGTCACCGTGTCCACCACCTTTAACAGTTTGGAAGTAGTCAGCTTGAGAAGGTTGGATTGTACCTAAACCGGGACCACCACGAACCACGTTAACACATAATGCTGGAAGTTCAGCACCTGCGATATAGGAGAGTCCTTCTTGCATCAAACTGATACCGGGACTTGATGAGGATGTCATCACTTTTTTTGCACAGGCAGCACCACCATAAACCATGTTGATAGAAGCTGTTTCACTTTCTGCTTGAAGTACAACCATTCCGGTTTTAGGATATGGATTTTGTACTGTTAAATACTCCAAAATTTCTGACTGAGGGGTAATAGGATAGCCAAAATAGCCGTCACAACCGCAACGAATTGCTCCTTCTGCAATCGCTTCATTACCCTTCATTAATCTTATTTCTTTAGCCATATTTATGTTTATTAAAATGTTAGTTAGTTTTTTTTGTTCAAAAGTTTATACTTTTACTTTGTAAACTTCAATTACACCATCAGGACAAACAACTGCACAATTTGCACAACCGATGCAAGTATCAGCAATCATTTCCAAATGATTGTAACCTTTTTTATTTACTTTTTTGCCTAATGCAATACATTTTTGTGGACAACCTGTAATACAGACCCCACAACCTTTACACTTCTCTGTGTCAATGATTAATGTACCTTTAAATGCCATAATTTGTTATTTTTATTTGTTATAGTATTGATTTATAATGTTTTAGACCAAATGGTTTGGAATGGCTAAATTACACCTTTTTTCTTAATTAAAATTCTTTTTTAGTTTTTTTATGATAAAAAGCCTTGTTGTTTCAAAACTTTCATCAATACCGTAGCAAAATACTCATTATCTGCTTTTTTATACCTTTTTTCAGTGAATATTTTAGCCAAATTGGGAAGTTGATTTTCTTCCAACAATTTTTTGGTCGTTGGATGGTTCTCTTTCTCTTCAAATAACTGGTTGATTCTCTCTTCTGAATAATCTTGATAGGTTTCGTAATGCACCAAAGCTTCCAAAGGAAGTTTGTCAGTTAATTCGGGATTTTCTGCAGGATATCCCATTGAGATACACGCTACAGGAACTACCCCTTTAGGAAGGTTGAAACTTTCGATAAATTTATCGGCATTGTAGGTTATTGTACCAAGCCAGCAAATGCCTAGTCCTAGAGATTCGGCTGCAACACAGGCATTTTGAGCAGCTATAATGGCGTCGATAACCGCCCAATGATAACTTTGGATATTATCGTATGCAGTAGTATCGGCATCTCTAAACGAGCAATATTGGTTAAAGCGGTTGAAATCTGCACAAAATGTAAGAATTACTGGAGCATTAGTGGCAATAGGTTGGTTAAAATGGAACGGTGCCATCTCTTTCATCTTCTCTTTATCTTGAGTAACGATGATGCTGTATAATTGCATGTTTCCCATAGTGGAACCATTACAAGCAGCCTTGAGAATGGTTTCCAAAGTGGTGTGATTGATAGGTTTATCTGTAAATTTCCGTATACTTCGATGTTCCAGAATCGTTTTGATTGTATCATTCATAGTTTATTGTTTAGGATCCATTGGTGGCCTGGGTTTTCCTCTATTTTTCCATCGTCTATGACTCCAAAGCCAGTATTGGGGTTGATTTATAATCGTTTTTTCTAATAATTGAACATATTTTTCCGTTATTTCTCCATAAACGGTTTCTAATGGTTTTTCTGTAATTAATTCTAATTCAACATGATAATAGCCAGGTTTATCTTTAATTACTTGATAATAAAACACCGGAAGATTGTATTTTTTAGCAAAATATTCAGCCCCGTAAATCATGGCAGAATCTTGATTTAAAAATGTAGTATAATATGCTTTTTTAAGATTATTTGGAGATTGATCACTCAACATCATATAAGCACAAGGGGTATTAGATTCGATGTATCTTTCGAATGTTTCTCTAACGTGATCTGCAAATACCACTTCTGTTCCATAGCGAGTACGAGCGCGGTTGATCATGATCTCAAAATCTTTGTTGCTATTGGCTTTACCAACCCCAATTCCATGGTGTAAAAACATAGAATCCAAGGCTAAAACCATCCATTCCCAGTTGTTATAATGACTGGATACTAAAATCACACTTTTTCCTTCCTTAAAATATTGATTTACCATTTCAGGATTGGAGCAAAAGTATCTATTTTGAAGGTTTTTTCGGGACATGGAGATCATTTTCAACATCTCTGCAGCTATTTGAGTGAGATGAAACTGATATTGTTTATATAATACATAGATCTCTTTTTCATTTTTTTCAGGGAAAGAGAGGCGGATATTCTCAATGGTGACTTTCTTTCTATACTTGATTACGTAAGTTATGAGTAAGTAAAAAGCATAGAACAGTATATTTAAAATCCTAAGAGGGATGATAGATAATGGATATAGAACAAGGTAGAATAAAATTTTAGTTGCCATTATTGAATATGTTGTGCAAAATCAAAAATATTTTTGAAAATAAAATCGGTTAAATGGGTGATCTCTTTGATTTGATGATTATCGGGTGTGCCGACATATACGGTTGTCATCCCAAGTTGGTGACCAAATTGAATATCGGTCAGCATATCGCCCACTATGATTGATTTAGAAAAATCAATTTCTGGATATTTTTCAAGTGCCTGGAGGGCCAAACCCGGTTTTGGTTTTCTACAATTACAATGATCAGAAGCTTTATGAGGGCAAAAGAGGAAGTCATCGATCAGAATTTTTTCTTGAAGGAGCAAATCATTTATTTTTTGGTGGAGTTGAATCACTGTATTTTCAGAACACAAACCTTTTCCAATACATTGTTGGTTGGATACGACAAAAATTTTGTTGAATCTATTATTAAATATATGTAAGGCATCAGTAAGATGAAGAACTGGGACAAAATTTGAAAAATCCATTACATATCCATCGACAATACGCTCATTGATGACGCCATCTCTATCTAAAAAAAGGGTCCAGGATTTATCTATTAGGGGAATCGTCTTCTTCATTTTTCTCAGGTTCAGTGACATAGAGTTTCCTTTTCTGGTCAATTTTGTTTGAGACGGCTTTAAGGATACGTTCTGCCGATGATTTTTCAGCCAAATAGTATTTGATTGAAGAATTAAATTGATCTTTAGAAATTTTATTTTTGGTAAAAAGATCGGAATATAATGATTTAGTAATGATTGTTTTATCTGAGTCAGGCGGTAAGTAATAGATCATACTTTCGATCACATAACTTTCAGCCATTACATTCACCATTTTATCAAATGGGATTAAATTACCCGGTTTTGGAGTCAACTGTTTCTTATTACACGCACAAAATAGCACTGTAATCAACAAAAGAGCCAGATATTTATTGTTCATTTTCACGGGTGCAAAGATACACAATTTTAAAATCAAAAAAGCAGCTAAAAAGCTGCTTTTAATTTGTTTGGGCGACCAGTGGGTTTCGAACCCACGACCTTCGGAACCACAATCCGGTACTCTAACCAACTGAGCTATGATCGCCATATTTTGAAGGTGCAAAAATATATATTTTTTCATTACAAAAAGCCTCAAATCATAAAAATGTTTAAACTTTTTGATTTGATATCTTTTGACTAAAAAATGTGGATCTAGTTAGATAATTTTATATACCTTTGCCCGACAAATACTAACAACATGAAAAGAAGTGTAACTGTATTAGTTATCAGTATCTTATCGTTTTTTAGCTTAAAGGGTCAAACGCAGGCTGAATTCAATAATTTACTAAATCAGATCAATAGCGATTCTATTCGTCAGACCATTGTTGATCTTGCATCCTTTAACAATCGTTACTGTGATCGTACTGTTAATGGCAACAGACAAGTGGCACAATATTTAGTACAAAGGTTAAGAAACTACGGTATAGAGAATGCCCGGATTGATTCATTTCATTATGTGGGAAACACATGGTTAACGGGAGATTTAGATCGTTATTTTTACAATGTTGTTGGAAGAATTCCCGGATCAGCAAGCACTGATACCACTTACATTATCGGAGCTCACTTAGATGCAATTTCCTTAGATGATTATTGGCAACACACACCTACAGCACCAGGAGCTGATGACAATGCATCCGGTTGTGCGATTTTCATTGAAATGGCTCGTATATTTCATGCCAATAACTTAACTCCCAGATTCAATATTGACTTCATGGGATGGGATGCTGAAGAGATAGGGTTAAAAGGTTCTTACAGTGATGCTCTAAATAGAGCAAACGCGGGAGAAGTGGGCAAAACCATCATTTTAAACAATGATATGGTTTCAAATCAACCTGCAGATTCAACATACACTGTTGATGTATACAGATACGATAACTCTATGGATTTGTATGATATTGGAACAGATATTTTAGAAACCTACACTTCAATTGTCCCTATTTTTCCGGATGATAATACTACATTGAGACAATATACAGATAGTTGGGCTTACAACCAATCGGGGTTTAATGCGATTTTTGCTATTGAACATTTCTTTACTGATTATTATCATACAGAGCTTGATTTACCTGCCTCTTTAAACTTTGATTATGCTAAAGAGATTGCCAAATACAATTTTGGAATGCTTTACCATTATAATATTCATGATGTTTTCAATTTAGATACTTCCGGTGTTGGTATTAAACAACCTGATTTATCAAATATAACATTGTATCCAAACCCAACAATAGGTGAGGTTAACATCAACAATAAAAACAATATTACAATTCATGATATTTTGGTTTTTGATTTGTCTGGAAGGTTAATAGAACATTACATTCCTTCAACTAACGAAAATATTCAATTCAATATTAATTATTTAAATCAAGGTGTTTACATTATTAAGATAAACACTTCCCAAGGTGAAATTTTTAGAAAAATGATCAAAAAATAAATAAAAAAAGTAACAAAAAAAAATCTTTTATGGCTACAAATAAGCAAATTATTGAAAGAGATAGTGTTGTTGTGAAATTTGTCGGCGATTCCGGAGACGGGATGCAGCTTTCAGGCACACTATTTTCAGATGCAGCAGCCCTGGCAGGTAATGATATAGCGACGTTTCCTGACTATCCTGCTGAGATTCGAGCACCGCACAATACGGTTGCGGGAGTATCCGGTTTTCAAGTGCATATTGGAAAAGAAACTCGTATCATTGGGGATAAATGCGATGTATTAGTTGCAATGAACCCAGCTTCTTTAAAAGCAAATTTGAAATGGGTTAAAATTGGCGGAAC
>DAONEU010000010.1:28052-35056 GCA_035403245.1 Bacteroidales bacterium
CTTTTAGCCGCATCTGAACGTTCCGGTAGAGATCTTTTCTTAGGCTCCTACCCTATTACACCCGCTACTGAAATTTTAATTGAATTAGCATTACATAAATCTTTAGGTGCTAAAGTATTCCAGGCTGAAGATGAAATTGCAGGGATCTGTTCTGCTATTGGTGCTTCATTCGCCGGTTCTTTAGCTTGTACAACTACTTCTGGTCCCGGGTTATCCTTAAAATCTGAAGCTATTGGTTTAGCAGTGATGACTGAATTACCTTTAGTTATCGTTGATGTTCAACGTGCCGGTCCTTCAACCGGTTTGCCTACCAAATCTGAGCAATCAGACTTAAACATGGCTCTTTTCGGAAGAAACGGTGAATCTCCTTGTATTGTAATGGCTGCAGGTTCTCCAAGTGATTGTTTTTATGCAGCTTACAACGCCGCTAAATATGCCATGGAAACTATGACTCCTGTTATTTTATTAACTGATGGACATACAGGTCAAGGAAGTGAGTTATTCCGCATTCCAAAAGTGGCTGATCTTCCAGCTATCAACCCACCTATTGCAAAACCTAATGATCCTGATTATCAACCTTATAGAAGAGATCCTGAAACATTGGTTCGTCAATGGGCAATTCCGGGAACAGAAGGTTTAAGACACAGAATTGGTGGTCTTGAAAAATCAGACGGATTAGGATTGGTTTCTACAGATCCGATTAACCATGAAAAAATGGTTGATTACAGACAAGAAAAAATCAACAGATTGGCTCAAAGAATTCCTTTACAAGAAGTTACAGGCTCCGTTGATGCTGACACATTAGTGATCAGTTGGGGTGGTACCAGAGGTTCAGTTTATACTTCAGTTAAAGAGGTGAATGAAGCAGGTAAAAAAGTAGCTCATGCTCATTTCTCTTACATAATGCCACTTCCTACAAATACTGCTGAAGTATTATCTAAATACAAAAACATCTTAGTTTGCGAATTGAACAGTGGTCAATTCGTCAACTATTTAAGAATGACACACCCAAGTTTTGCTTACAAACAATACAACAAAATTCAAGGTTTGCCATTTACAGTTCAAGAATTAGTTAACGCAATCAACAACATTTAAAAGGAGGTTATTATGGGTTATAAACAAATGGAAAAATCACCTGTTCCCTTAACACATGAGGATTTTGCAAGTGATCAAATGGTAAAATGGTGTCCAGGTTGCGGTGACCACGCAATCCTGAACGCAGTAGAAAAAGTATTCCCAATCATTGGATATAAAAAAGAGAGTTACGTGTTGGTTTCCGGTATCGGATGTTCTTCCCGTTTCCCTTATTATGTAAATACTTATGGATTTCATGGTATTCACGGTAGAGCAAATGCAATTGCAACCGGAGTCAGAATCGCAAACCCTAAATTGAGTGTTTGGATTCCTACCGGTGACGGCGATTCAATGGCTATCGGCGGAAACCACTTCATCCATATTATCAGAAGAAATCTGGACGTAAATATCATGTTGTTTAACAATAAAATTTACGGTCTGACTAAAGGACAATACTCTCCAACTTCTGAATTAGGTAGTATCACCAAAACTTCTCCTTATGGAACTATTGAACATCCATTTAAAGTGGGTGAGTTGGTTATTGGAGCGCAAGGTACTTTCTTTGCTCGTGCTATTGACTCTAATCCAAAATTTATCACAGAGGTGATGTTAGAGGCAGCTAAACATGATGGTACATCAGTAGTTGAGATCTTACAAAACTGTGTTATTTTCAATGATGGCACGCACGATATGATCACCAACCGTGAAACCAAAGATGATATGCAATTGGTTTTGAAACATGGTGAGAAGATGTTGTTTGGCAAAGAGTTGAATAAAGGGATCAAACAAGGTAAAAACGGTTTGGAAGTGATCACTATTGGTGAAAACGGAGCCACTTTAGATGATGTTTTGGTACATGACATGTACAATCTTTCACCTGGTGTTCATTTGATGCTATCAAAGATGTTACCACCAGCATTCCCTATCGCTCTAGGGGTTATCCGTTCTGCGGTATCCGACACTTACTGTGAGCTTTTGCAAAATTCTATCGATGATCAAAAAGCAAAAAGCCCAATCAAATGTGTTGACGACCTATTAAACAGCGGCGACACTTGGGTGATCTAAGCGATTTACAATCATAAACTGAAAAGGACAGGAATTAGTTTCTGTCCTTTTTTTATTTGGACGGGAGACAAGGGACTGAAGACGGGAGCGTTCGACGTTAAAAGTTCGACGTTAAACGTTCGACGTTAAACGTTCGACGTTTAACGTTCGACGTTGAACGTTCGACGTTAAAAGTTCGACGTTAAAATTGCGACGTTAAAATTGCGACGTGCTAAGAAAACCTTTACTCTTTCAACTGAGTCCGTCTGTAGTCCGCAGTCCGTTGTCTGTAATCTTTTTCATGGCATCGGCGTTTCGATACGAATCTTTTTTTTCCTTCGATTCATTCAATTGTAGTGAAGGCGCTTCTACTCAACGACCTTAGAATAGAGATGAAAATACTAAATGTTTTCCAATATTGCTCTATCCTATGGTCGCTGAGTAGAAACCGCATTATTTACAAAACTTTAAAATTAAGTGAAAGTAGGTTTCGTATCGAAGCGCCGAAGCCTCAATGAATAAATTAAATTGAATATTAAATTTTAGGACTAATCCCAAAGAGATTAAATGTCTGTAAAAATGATAGAGGAATGGAGTGATGTTCGACCAGTAAGAAATCGCCCCTTCGACATTTCCTTGATCATCTCTGACAAGATCTGCTGACTTTTTTCTTATGAAAATTTACTCCCAAAGTAAAAAATGAGCACATCGAGCTCACGAGCACTCGAGCACTCTGAACTCATTATTTTCGTATTTTTGCCCTATCAAATAACCAAAAAACAAAAATTATGAAAGTTGTTGCATTTAATGGAAGTCCAAAGAAGGAGGGAAATACCCATTTTGCCCTTCAGATCATCACTGAAATCTTAAAACAAGAGGGTGTCGAGGTGGAGGTAATTCATGTTGGAAATCAGAAAATTCAGGGATGTTTGGCTTGTAACCGCTGCTATGTGACCAAAGATGAGTGTTGTATCAACCATTCTGATCCGGTTAATGAATGGATCCAAAAAATGAAAGAGGCCGACGGTATTATTCTGGGAACCCCCACTCATTATGCTTCTGTAGCGGGAACTTTTAAATCGTTTCTGGATCGTGCTTTCTATGTAGCTGGTGTCAATGATAGCCTGTTTCGACATAAAGTGGGTGCTGCCATCGCTGTAGTTCGTCGTTCCGGTGGGATGACTGCTTTTCAGGAACTCAACAACTATCTCCTTTATTCTGAAATGGTTATACCTTCCTCAAACTATTGGAACGTGATCCATGGCACTACTCCGGGACAAATTTTTGAAGATAAAGAGGGGGTTCAGATCATGAGTGTTTTAGCTCAAAACTTTGCCTGGTTGCTCAAACTGATTGAAAACGGGAAAAATAGCGTTCCGGAACCTGAAAGAGAGAAAAAGATCGCGACTAGTTTTGTAAGATGATCGTATGCTCATGTGCTCGTGTGCTCATGTGCTCATTTTTCACTCTTCACTATTCACTCTTCATTCATTATTCATTATTAATTATTCATTATTAATTATTAATTATTCATTATTGATTATTCATTAGTTAGGGTATTGTTATCGTTTTGGTTTGAGTGGTGACTACGCTGAAGTTTCCAAGTGCGCCACCGGTGATGTTGGATGGTGGATTAGCCGGAGTGGAGCCTCCCCCACCGCCACGAGCCGTGATTTGATCTAATGTGTAGTAATAGTTGTAAATCTCTTCATTGATGGTTTGCATCTCAACCTGAACTACATCTCCTGATTTGATGGAAATATCGCTGGAACGTAATGGTTGTCCGTTATATTGACCATTATTGACATTGTCGTTGATTAAAAGAAAATCTTTGTCTCTTTGTCCGTTGACAGTTAAAATAAATCGATATTTATTCCCAAGTTCTACGGGGTCTTTATAAATCGGAATAATATATTTCAATAAAGATGGACCAAATTGGAAATCTATCACCACATTGGTATCCAAATTTACTTTTGCAGGCATTACACTTCTGGAAGTGTAAGTTTTATCATCGACAATCACTTTTAAATCATACATTCTACCCACAACACCCTCTATTTTAGAAGTTTGATAGATTCCATTTTCTGTATATTGAAGGGTATCAACGACTCCTGTATTGTCGGTTATCACTACCAAAGCATTATCCACATAAGGGTAAACACTTGGCTCATTGAAATTTACTGACTTTGATAATTTAACGTAATGGGGTCCGGGTTGATCGGAGATCATTGCTTCCACTACCAACTTAGATTCCACATTGTTGAGATCCAATTCGATCACTTTTTCACAACTTGCGAAAAGGGCTATTAAACTGATGATTAAGATATATTTTTTCATAATTGATTCAAAATAAAGGATTAAAATTTAAAATTATAACTGATACTTGGGACCCAACGGAACAAAGAGTTTTGTACTGCTTCTGTTTTGGTCGGATCATCAGGATTATCTCTAAAAGTGATGGTATAAGCATTTTCTCTTCCATACACATTATAGAGACCGAAGTTTAATGAACTTTCATAAGAACCCCGTTTTTTAAAATCGTAATTTACACTAATGTCGAGACGATGATAGTCCGGCAACCTATCTGCATTTCTTGCTGAGTATTGGTAGATAGTTTGACCGTTTAAATTATATTTGCCTATTGGGAAAGTGACTGCATTACCGGTATTATAGACGAACAAACCGGAGATAGACCACTTTGTATTGAATTGGTAAGTCATAACCACTGTAAGATCGTGTGGTCTATCCTGACGTGCGTTATACCAATTTCCTTCATTGATTCCATCAATTTTTCTTTCAGTTTTAGATAATGTATATCCGATCCAGCCTGTCAACTTTCCGGTTTTCTTTTTGATGATCAACTCTACTCCATAAGATCTTCCAATTCCAAAAAGGAGTTGTTCTTCAAGGTCTAATGCATTTTGTAAGTCTGCGTAGTCTTTATAGTCGATTTGGTTTTCCATAAACTTATAATAGGTTTCCACAGTAACTTCATATTGATCCTGTTTAAAGTTTCTGGTATAGCCTAAACTCACTTGGTTTGCAAATTCAGGTTTAATGTTGTAAGTATTTCCAATCCATTGATCTGTAGGGCTTCCACCAGTCACATTACTCAAGAGGTGAAGGTTTTGAGAATTTCTGGCCAGACCAAACTTAAGACTTTGCATTTTATCAATTCTATAGTTCAAGGTAAAGCGAGGTTCTATACTAAAATAGGATCTTCCTAATTGACCCTTATCCAGGATTATGGTTTCAGACATTTCCCCATTTTGAAAAACATTATATGTACCTTGACCTAACATGGTATAGGATGAAAGGCGAAGGCCATAACTGACATTCAAAAAATCGTTAGGGGTTGTAGTATTATTAAAATAGATCGCATTTTCCCAACCTTTTTTAGAGAAAGAGTCATCACCTGCAAAAGTAACAGTCCCTACAAATGTTCTAGGAGAAAGGGAAAATCGTGAAGACTGGAAGCCGAATTTAATCGTATTTTTCTCATTTAGGAAGTATGAAAAATCTTGTTTCAAGCTGACATCTTGAATATCAGATTCAATTTTAAATTCTGTTTCTCCACCTGAAATGGTTGTTCTATTATTATATTGACTATAGATTAAAGAAGTGTTGGAGAACCATTTACCGGAAATGATGTAATTCCAACGAGCTGTAGCGGTTTGATTTCCCCAATCCAATCCAAAAGCACCACTAAGACCTAGAACATCTTTCCCTGTATAACCTGACAAATAGATCCGGTGTTTTTCATTGATTTGAAAATTCAATTTTGCATTTAAGTCGTAGAAATAGAGCACATTATCTTTAAATTTATCAGTAAGTTTTAGGAATAGGTCGGCATAAGTTCTTCTACCTGAAACCATAAAGGAAGCTCTATTCTTCCATATGGGGCCTTCAACTGTCAATCTACTGCTGATCAAACCTATACCACCTGTAGCGTGAAAAGTTTGGTTATTTCCGTCTTTCATTTTTATGTCCAAAACGGATGCTGTTCTGCCTCCATACTGAGCAGGGCTATTCCCTTTGATTAAAGTAGCATCTTTAACAGCGTCACTATTAAAGGTACTGAAGAAACCAAGTAAGTGGGAAGCATTATACACGGTAGCTTCATCCAAAAGGATTAAGTTTTGATCGGTGGATCCACCCCGAACGCTAAACCCTGAAGTTCCTTCACCCTGTGTTTTAACACCGGGTAAGAGTTGGATGGTTTTTAAAACATCTTTTTCCCCAAAAAGAACAGGTAGTTTTGCAATTTCAGTAATATTAATTTTTTCAAGGCCAATTTCTGGTTTTGTCAAGTTATCGTCCAAACGAGTTGTAGATACAACGACTTCGTTCAGTTTATTATTTGATTCAATATTCCAATTTTTCACTATAGAAGAACTAATCGTAACTTGTTCGTTGATTGGAGTATATCCTAAATAGGAAACTTTAACATTAAAGGTACCTTTAGGTAATTGAATAGAATAGTAACCATATTCATTGGTATAAGCACCATAAACGGAAGGGCCGGTAACATAAATAGAGACTCCAATAAGATTCTCTCCGGATTTAGCATCTTTTATAGTTCCGCTAAGGGTAAACCCTTTATCAGCGAACAGGGAGCCACTAAAAAGCAGCAGAGTGGCTAAGGTTAAGATGGATAGGCGTATATAATTTTTCATTGGTTTTATTTTTGTTTAGTTTAATTATCACTAATTCACTTTTGTTATCATTTACAATCGTGAAGCAAAAATAAAAGATAAATGAATACGACTTAACTATCTGATAGTCAATTTTATCTATAACATATATTGATGTTTTCAATGAAAAATATTTTAAGTAAGAAGTAAAAAGTAAAAAGTAAAAAGTAAGAAGTAAGAAGTAAGAAGTAA
>DAONEU010000011.1:0-33001 GCA_035403245.1 Bacteroidales bacterium
AAAAAAAAGAGGCTATCTTTTGGATAGCCTCTTCAATATTTATAGTATCAGAGATTATTTTTGAATAATCATCTTCTTAGTTAATACAGCATCATTATTGATTACTTGAACGAAGTAAACTCCAGGAGCTAAATTCAAATCCGGTAATTGGAATGTATTTTTTGTTGAACTAATATCAGCTTTTGCTTCAAACATAACTTTTCCGTTAAGAGTTACCACTTTGATTGTAGTAGTTCCTTCAATGTTATCGAAACTCATACGAACATTGTCACCGTTAGATGGGTTAGGATAAACTTGAACTTTCATGGAAGTGGTTTCTTGAGATGGAGTTGGAGTTGGTTGAACTGGAATAGCACTACCGGCAACATTGATAGTCATAGTATTGCTAGCAAGAATTGAAGTATTAGTACAGAATTGGAATCCACTACCACCATAAGAGTATCCTTGAATATAGTTGGTAGAGTTATCAGTAATATTACAGCTTGCATCAGCCCCTACTAAGTTATAAGAAATAGTATATTGACCAGGTTGTGAGAATGCATTGATATCAACTGTGATAAATCTTTCTTGGAAGAAATGCATATAGAACCAGTTGTAAGCGTTTGTTGTATAACTTACATAGAATCCGTTCCAAGGTTGATATTGTGCAGTATTTGCATAAGGGTATGTGCCATTTGCAATAGGATTATAATAAGTATTGTTAGGATTAGGATTTTCAATTCCATTTTGAGCTGTAAAGTAACTTACACTAATATATTGGTCAGTTAAGTATTGTCCTAGATCTGTTAATGGTTGACCATCTTTATAAACTTGGAATTGAATTTGAGCACGACGGGTTAAGTCAGTACAAGCTTCCACTTTAATATAGAATTTAGCATCTTGTCCGGTAGTTACATTTAAAATATTATTTGGAGCAGCAGCTTGATCAGTGTATAATCTCAATCTTGGAGCATCAGTTACAATTGTTGTAGCTGTTGTATGATTGAAAGAACATCCATTCAAATCAGTGAATATTAAGTTGAAATATGTATTTGCTGAAACTGGAGCAGTTGTATGAGTTAATACACCTGTTACTGAAGAATATAAAGTGTTTACTGTAGTTGCTCCAGAAATCATTTGTACATTCCAATCACCAGGTACTAAAGTTGAGTTAATCATAGCTTGAGCATTCAAAGTAATCACATCACCGATACAGATTTGATCATTAACTGTTGAAGTTAAAGTTGGAACAGCAAATTGAGTTACAGTAATTTCAGCGGTATTTGAACATCCGTTAGCGATAGATCCAACTACTGAGTATGTACCTTCAACAGTAACATTTATAGATGGAGTTTCAGCGGTAGTATTCCAAACATAAGAAGTAGCGCCATTAGCAGTTAGAATGATGGCTGTATTTTGGCAAATTGTTTCTGGTCCGGTGATAGTAACTGTTGGACGGTGTAATACATTGATTGTTTGAGTTGCAGTTGTTGAATTTCCGACAGCATCAGTTACAGTCCATGTTCTAACGATATATCCATCTGTATTTTCGTCACCAACATTAGTAGTATTGTCAGCAAAAGATACTGTTGGATTAGTAGTACAGTTATCTTGACCAACGGCAACACCCATAATATCAGTTGAAACCAAGTTTTCATAAGTACCATCAATATTTCTACATACAGATCCATTAGCTGGTACTGAAGTAAATGTTGGAGCTGTGTTATCAGTTACAGTAATTACTTGAAGTGCAGTAACAAAGTTTCCGGTTACATCTTGAGCTTTCCATGTTCTGTTGATCGTCCATTGACCTGCATTAGCACCGGCAATAACTTCATCTAAATAAGTTACAGTTGGGAAATAACAGTTATCAGTAGCAGTAGCTAAACCTGTAACTGCTGTAGTTGCGTTATAAGAACAATCTGCAGTTGTATAAATGGTTAGGTTAGCAGGAACTGTTACAAATGATGGATTTGTAACATCATGAACAGTAACAACTTGAGTAATTGTTGCAGATACATTATTAGAAGCATCAGATGCAAACCATGTTCTGGTTAAAGTATAATTGTAGAATGATGCATTTGCAGGGTTTGTTCCTTTTGTAGAAACTACGTTATAGAAGATTGAAACTTCAGCATCGCAGTTATCAGTAAATGAAACGGTTGGGGCAGCTGGGATTACATCTTGACAATTCAAAGTGATATCAGAAGGAATTGTAGCAGGAACTACAACTGGAGCTTCAATATCTTGAACAGTGATTACTTGAGTAACTGTTGGTGAAACATGACCTGTTACATCAGTAGCAAACCAAGTTCTAGTGATTGTATAGTTGTAATAATCAGCATTATTAGGATTTGTACCTTGAGTAGAAACTGAATTATAAGTTACTGCTGGAGCTTGATCACATGCATCAGTAAATAATACGGTTGGAACTACAGGGATATTTCCACAATTTACAGTAACATTAGCAGGAACAGATGCGAGAACTACTGCTGGAGCTTCTGTGTCAACAACTGTAATTATTTGAGTATAGGTTGTAGAAGTATTTCCAGAAGCATCAACTGCATACCATGTTCTTGTAATTTGATAATTATAATACAATGGGTTAGCAGGATTATTTACAAATGTAGATGTTTGGTTGTAAGTGATACTTGGAGTAGAGCAGTTATCAGTAAACATTACGTTTGCTACACTTGGGATTACATCATAACAAGATAAGGTAACATTTGTTGGTAGTGTATTTTCAACTACAACTGGAGCAGTCACATCATGAACAGTGATTACTTGAGTATATGTAGGAGAAGTATTGTTAGATGCGTCTTTAGCAAACCATGTTCTAGTGATGGTATAGTTGTAATAAGCTGCAGTATTAGGTGTAGAACCTTGAGTAGAAACTTGATTATATGTAATTGTAAAGTTTTGATCACAAGATTCTGTAAATTGAACAGTTGCAGGTGCAGGGATAACATCTTGACAATTCAAAGTAATATTAGCAGGAATTGTAGAAGTTACAACAGCTGGTGCAGTAATATCTTGAACAGTGATTACTTGAGTAATAGTTGGAGAAACTAATCCGGAAGCATCAGTTGCATACCAAGTTCTGGTAACTGTATAGTTATAATAACTTGGTAATGTGTTATCAGTTCCCTGAGTTGATACCTGATTATAAGTAACAGCCAAATCTTGATCACAATTATCAGAGAATAGAACATTTGCAGGAGCTGGAACAGTTGCAGGACAATTGATTGTTACATTTGAAGGTACTGTATTTGCTACTACAACAGGAGCAACTAAATCTTGAACTGTAATCACTTGTGTAATAGTTGGGGTTACATGTCCTGATGCATCGTTTGCAGTCCAGGTTCTGGTAATAGTATAAGTATAATAATTTGCTGCATTTGGATCTGTTCCTTTAGTAGATACTTCAGTGAATACAACATTCAAATCAGCATCACAATTATCAGTAATAATAATATTTGCAGGAGCTGGGATAGGATCACTACAAGCTAAAGTTAGATTGGTTGGAATAGTTGATTCTTCAATAACTGGTCCAACAAGATCTTGAACTGTAATTACTTGTGTAATAGGGGTTGTTGAATTACCTGCTGCATCAGATGCATACCAGGTTCTTGTGATGGTATAATTGTAATAATTAGCACTATCTGGATCTGTTCCTTTTGTAGAAACTTCAGTAAAATGAACTGTTGGTAATCCTTCACAATTATCAGAATATTCAATAACAGCAGGAGTTGGAATAACATCGCTGCAAGATAATGTTAAGTCTTCTGGTAAAACAGAAGTAACTAATACAGGAGCAATCTCATCAGTTACAGTAATAGTTTGAGTCATTGGTAAAGAAACATTTCCGCATACATCGGTAGCAACCCAAGTTAATGTATTTACATATGTATTTGGTGTACTACCTGGAACGACAGTTGAAGTATATGAAAATGTAATTGAACCGGAACAATTATCAGATGCAACCAAATATGGACTGTTTACATCTATTGTTGGAATATTATCACAAGAAACTTCTACACTTGCAGGAACTGCAGTTAAAACAGGAGCTGTTACATCAACTACATGAATTAATTGAGTAATAGTATTGAAATTCCCGCAAGCATCTTGAGCTCTCCATGTTCTTTGAATATCATAAGTATTTGCACAAGAACCGGGAACTATTACTTCAGGTAACATTGAAATAATGATCGCTGTTTCTGCTGTACAATTATCAGATACATTAACGTCTTGTGGACGTTGTGTTGGTATTGATGCACAATCAACTGTTAACTCAGGGCTAATTGTTCCTTCAAAAACAATAGTAGGAAAAACATTATCATTGATGGTAATAGTTGTTGAACCGTGAGTAGTACAACCTTTTGAATCAACTACGTTAAGGTGAATAATATTTTCGCCACCACAAGTTACATTCTGTAATGTTACATCAGTGCTATTAACAATAACATTTCCATCCCAACTAAGCGTATAAGGAGCTGTTCCACCGGAAACAACAGGAGTAATTGGGTTTACTAAACCTGGGCAAGCATAAGTTGCACTAATAGATTCAACAACAGGAAGTGGGTTAACAATAACTGTTGCATTAGCTGCAGGAGCAACACAACCGTGATCAGAAGTGATAATTACCGAATAGGTATTTGCACCAACTAATTCAGGAGTAACCATGATATAGTTCATTGGAGATGGTGTGTTAGAACCAAATTGATATGTATAACCTTCAACATAAGGAGTTGCAGTTAAAGTTACAGTTTCACCTAGACAGATTTCATTCTTATTAGAAGATAAAGCTGGGTCAACTGGTAAAGGATAAATAGTAACAATTTGTGAAACAGGATTAGAGATACAACCTGTTACAGTATTTGTAGTAACTACTTCGAAAGTATAAGTACCTGCAGCTGAGAAAATATAAGAAGCTACACCGCCAATATTTTCCACTACTTCATTATTAACTTTAATAACAAATGTAGCATTTTCTTGATTTGAAGTAGCTGTTAAAGTTACAGGGATTGGTTCATAAATACAATGATTAGCAATTTCGGAAACGACTAAAGTTGCAGTTGGATTTACATGTGCATCTACTATTGAAACAGGTGATGCAGTTATTGTACATAATGTAGTTGGATTTTGAGCAGTGATTGTATAGGAACCGGCTGCTAAGTTTTCGAAAGGAAGAACGATAGGAGTTGTTCCAATAAAATAGTTATATGTTCCATCGTTAGGTAAGATAGAGATAGCTCCGTTATCGTTTAAACAATTTATATCGTCAGAAGTTTTAACAGCTGTAAATTCTGGAAGTGGGTTAACAGTAACAGTAACAGATTTAGAGTTAGTACATCCAAATGCACTTGTTGTGGTAACGGTATATGTAGTTGTTGTGGATGGATTAACAGTGATAGATGGAGTTATTGCATCATTAGACCAAAGGTAAGAAGTTATTGGTGTAGAGATATAATCTGTAGACAAAGTTGCTGATTGGCCTAAACAAATTGCAAGGTCAGCAGTAAGATTGAAAGCTGGTTTACCATGAACTAAAACAGTGATTGTATTTGAAGTTGTACAACCATTAGCATCTGTTACAGTGTATGTATATGTAAATGTTTCATCTGTAAACTCATCAGTTAACACAGGAGTAACAGTTGTTTCAAAACCTTCTAAAGCAGGATTACTCCATGCAATTGTATAAGGTTCAACACCTAAAGTTGCGGTTACATTGAATGTAAATGAATTGCCATAACAAGCTGCTGCAGTTTCAGGAGTAATTGTATAAGTACTAGTCAATACATCTGGCATATTTACAGTAACATTAGCTGAAGAAGTATTATCACAAGCATCAGTAAAGGTTACAACAACGGTCGTTGTAGTTGTAATTGCTTGGTTTGGTACAACTGAGAAAGTAGTTGTAACTTGAGAACAATTATCAATCGGGCTGAAACCTTCCAAGATATCTTCTAACATTTCTTCAGAGATAATATTTGAACAATCAGGACCCGGAACAGCAGTGTACTCTGTAGAATTTGGTGTGAATGTAGGAGCGACATTGTCGATTACATTGAACTCCATATTGAATTCTGCGCTTGGATTTCCGCAGTTATCATATAATATATAATACCTTCTTAATGTATTAGTACAACCAAGAACTGTTTCATCTCTGGAAGTAACAGTAAAGTTAGTTCCGTTTTCAGGATCTGTACAATTGTCAGTGAAATCAAAACCAGCAGCGATCAAACCTTCTACATTTAAAGCGACAGGAACATTATCTAAATTACAACCAGTTGTTGTTGGAGCAACGATAGACATTGGATAAACGATAGGAGCAGTTTCATCGATAGCTAAAATAGAACCGGCGATTGTATTAGAACATCCTTTACTATCAGTTACTAAAACTGAATAACGATATGTTGTTTCACAATCTGCAGTAATATCAACTAAAGCATTTGCTGTAGTACCTGTAGCACCAATCCAAGCGTATGTTAAAGTACCTGTTGAAGAACCTGATAGTACAGATACGCCAACAGCTTCAGTATGGATATAAGGGCATGTAGTTTCGTTATAAGTGATTAAAGATAATTCAGGTATTGGATTAGAAGTTGCTGTAACTAATTTAGCAGCACTTGAACATCCGTTTGCTGTTGCAACAACGTAATAATTATAGATCGTAGTAACGTTTGATGGATTAAGAACAGAAACAGTAGCAGTGTTTCCTTCAGCAATCATTTCTGTTAAGGCAGCATCAGAATACCATCTATAAGTGACATTAGGTTGATTAAGGATTATTGGATTTGTAACTTCAAATGTAACTTCACCTTCACCGCAAATTTCTAGGTTAGCAACTACAGGAACAGGAGGGATAGGATTCACCGTTAAGCGAAGAGTATCCATTCTAGCTACTGAAGGGCCATAACAAAGTTGAGGTTGATTATAGGAAGGAACGATTTGTTGAATTAAAAGCGGATTTGGCCAAGTTGGAGTACCAGTAAAAGTATAAGGAGTTCCATTAGGTTGTACTCCGAAAGAGTAAACATCACCTGCACAGATAGCAGCATCTTGAGAACCTCTTTCCATTGGTTTCAATTCAAATTTAGCAATCACACCGGTAACGGTAGATTGATGACCGCCGATAAAAGTATGTTGATAATTTGGATTATATGGAAATTGAATATCAGTACCACAACTTCTGGAATATAAAGTAAACTTCATGGAATAGTTTCCAAATTGAACCCATTGAACATTCATTCTTAAACTATTAGTTCTGGAAGCATATTGAAGAAAATGAAGATAGAAGAAATTATAATTTTGAGCATTTGGTAGAGAAGCTCCTGGATCTTGTAAATTTGAAGAGTAAAGATAGCTACTACCTTCGTTTCCAATCGAAGGAATTGCACCTGGAAAATCTGCGAATTTAGGTAACCCAAGATTTGCCAATTCGTATTGGTTTCCTAGACCTGATCGAACCGGTACTCCAACCCAACCACCTAATTGAGGTAGATTAACTTGAAAAGTAACTACTGCATAACGGGAAAGTGATGTCATATCATCTCCGTTATCCAAAAGTTGTCCATCTTTATAAATTTCCCAACCAAGAGACACTCGGGTATTCATAGAATCGAGTCCACAAGTATTGTTAAAGTGAAAATAATAGTTGTCTTCTTGGAAAAGACCATGTCCTAAGTGTACAGGAGTGTTGAGAGAATAGACTTCCTCAGGGATAGTTGAACCTTCTTTTTCAACCCAAAAACAACAATCTTGAGCGAATGTCGTGCTATTTAACATTGCTACGATGCTAAGAAAGCATAAGAGTACAAGTTTTTTCATAAGTTTTGTATTTATTTGATTATTATTAATTTTGTTTCAAATAGAATAAATTTTGCATTAATATTTTTAAACTTCATTCAACATTTACATAGAGGAACGGGAAAAAGACCCACTTCACTACTATTCAACGTGCAAAGATACATTATTTTTTTATATATAGTACACATTGAATATTTTTTTTTACTCTTTTTTTCATATCAAACTGTTCATAAAAAATATTATTAGGAATTTACCCAATCATAGCTAAAATACGTAAGATAAGTAATTAAGTTACAATTTTTTATAAAAAAGTCTTTTATAGTGTTTTTGATAATAAAAAAATTAAAAAAAAGTAGAAAAAATCTTTTTTTAAACAAACAAATAAACAAAATTAAAGTTTAGCGAAAAAAAAGTGTATTTTTGTGGCTCAAAAAAAATAAAAAAATGATGAAAATAGCAGTTGTTGGCACCGGATATGTTGGTTTAGTTACTGGTGCATGTTTAGCAGATGTAGGATTTGAGGTGATTTGCGTTGACATAGATCAAAATAAAATTGCCAAATTGGAACAAGGGATCTCTCCAATATTTGAACCGGGTCTGGATGATATTTTAGATAGAAACATTAAAAAAGGTCGACTTAAATTTACCACCGATATTATTCCTGTTTTAAGTGAGATAGAAGTGGTATTTTCGGCAGTTGGAACTCCTCCGGATGAAGATGGAAGTGCCGATTTGCAATATGTTTTGGAAGTTGCGAAAAGTGTAGGAAAAAACATGAGTAACTACATCTTGATGATCACTAAAAGTACGGTACCTGTTGGAACAGCCAAATTGGTAAAAGAAGCGATTCAACATGAGTTAGATCTTAGAGGCGTTACCATTCCATTTGATGTAGCATCCAATCCAGAGTTTTTAAAAGAGGGGGATGCTATAAATGATTTTATGCGTCCTGATCGTATTGTTGTAGGTATTGAATCAGAAAGAGCTCAGTTAATTTTCGAAAAATTATATAAACCTTTCGTTCTTAATGGACATCCTGTGATTTTCACGGACATTCCATCAGCTGAAATGATTAAATATGCTGCCAATGCGATGTTAGCCACTCGCATCAGTTTTATGAATGATATTGCAAACCTTTGCGAAATCATGGGGGCTGATGTCAACATGGTTAGAAAAGGAATTGGCAGTGACACTCGTATTGGAAGTAAATTCTTATACGCTGGTATTGGCTACGGTGGATCATGTTTTCCAAAAGATGTAAAAGCACTTATAAAAACTGGAGATCAAAACCACTATTCACTTGAATTATTGAAAGCTGTCGAGTTGGTGAATGATAAACAAAAACATGTTTTATTCAACAGACTACATCGGTTTTACAATGGAGATCTCAAAGGCAAAAAAATTGGGATGTTAGGTTTATCATTCAAACCCAATACAGATGATATGAGAGAAGCTCCATCTCTAGTAATTATAGACAAACTTTTAGGAAACGGATGTGAAGTAAAAGCTTATGATCCTGCAGCAATGGAAGAAACTGAACGCAAAATCGGGAAAGTGATCACTTATTGTCAAAATATTGAAGAAGTTATTAAAGATAGTGATGCATTGCTTTTAGTTACGGAATGGGCTGAATTCAGAGTATTGGATCCTAAACTATTAATCAAACTAATGAATAATCCTGTCGTTTTTGATGGTAGAAATATTTATGACCCTGCAGAAATGAGAAAAGGGGGAATAACCTATTTTAGCATTGGAAGGAACTAAATTAATAAATTGATTGAACATGGAAAGAGTTCTGGTTACAGGATCTCAAGGACAATTAGGACAGTCTATTGCTGAAATTTCGAAACGATACGAAAAGCAATTTTGTTTTTTTTTCACAGATATTGAAGAGTTAGATATAACAGTATTTGATGATGTTTTACATTATTGTCAAAAAAATAAAATAACAATAATCATCAATGCTGCTGCCTATACCGCTGTAGATTTAGCTGAAGATTTTCCTGAAAAATGTTATGCCATAAATCGAGATGGTGTTAAAAACCTGGCAAAAGTATCTGAATTTCTGGATATTTTCATGGTACATATTTCCACAGACTATGTTTTTGATGGGGATTCTGAAATTCCATATGTAGAAGAGGATCAGCCCAACCCAATATCTGTTTATGGAAAATCAAAATTAGAGGGAGAAAATGCTATAAAATTAGACTTGAAAAGAGGTGTAATAATTAGAACATCTTGGTTGTATTCTATATACGGAAAGAATTTTCTTAAAACCATGATTGAGTTATCGAGAAAGCAAAAAGAGATACAAGTTGTTGCTGACCAGTACGGGAGTCCAACTTGTGGAACCGATTTAGCGATAGCTATTATGGAAATCATAAATAAAAGAGAACTGATCAAAGGAATAGAGATTTTTCATTATTCAAATGCCGGAAGTTGTAGTTGGTTTGATTTTGCTAGTTTTATCATCTCGAAAACAGGTGAGGATTGTGAAGTAAAGCCAATCAGTAGTATAGCATATAAGACCAAAGCAAAACGACCAAGACATTCTGAGTTTAATAAAAGTAAAGTGAAAAACTTTATCGGAATAGTGATTCCAGCATGGGAATTAAGTGCTGAAAAAACGATCAAAAGATTGCTATAACTCTTTGCATGAATGTAAAATACATTTTTTTTAGTTTTTTTTAGTTAAACGAAAAAAGATATAAAAAAAAGGTGTATCTTTGCAAACTCAAAAAAAATGATTTTTTGAGACGTTCTTTGTATGAACAAAAGCCGTTGTAGCTCAGTGGTAGAGTACTTCCTTGGTAAGGAAGGGGTCACGAGTTCAACTCTCGTCAATGGCTCCAGTTTTGAAAATTAGAATTAAAAAAAGATATAAAAGTTTAGGAAAATTTAACAACCCTTAATCGATAAAAAAATGGCAAAAGAAAAATTTGATCGTTCCAAACCACACGTAAATGTTGGAACAATTGGTCACATTGACCACGGTAAAACAACCTTAACAGCAGCAATCACAACCGTATTGGCTTCTAAAGGGTTATCAGAAGTAAGAAGCTTTGACTCAATTGACAATGCTCCAGAAGAAAAAGAACGTGGTATTACAATTAACACCGCGCACGTAGAATATCAAACTGCAAAACGTCACTATGCACACGTTGACTGTCCTGGTCACGCTGACTATATTAAAAACATGGTTACAGGTGCTGCACAAATGGACGGAGCTATTTTGGTTGTAGCTGCAACAGATGGTCCTATGCCACAAACTAGAGAACATATCCTTTTAGCTCGCCAAGTAGGTGTGCCTAAATTGGTTGTTTTCATGAATAAAGTTGACATGGTTGATGATGAAGAGTTATTAGAACTTGTTGAAATGGAAATCCGTGATTTATTATCATTCTACGGTTTTGACGGTGACAATACTCCTGTTATTCAAGGATCTGCTTTAGGTGGATTGAATAACGAACCTAAATGGGTTGATAAAATCATGGAATTAATGGATGCAGTTGATGAATTCATTCCACTTCCAAAACGTGATAGTGATAAAGAATTTCTAATGCCTGTTGAAGATGTATTTTCAATTACAGGTCGTGGAACCGTAGCTACAGGTAGAATTGAAACCGGTGTTATCAACACAGGTGATCCAGTTGAAATCATGGGTATGGGAGCTGAAAAACTTAAATCAGTTGTTACCGGAGTTGAAATGTTCCGTAAAATTTTGGATAGAGGTGAAGCTGGTGATAACGTAGGTTTATTACTTCGTGGTGTTGACAAAGACGAAATCCGTCGTGGTATGGTTATTGCTAAACCTGGTTCAATTAAACCTCATAAAGAATTTGAAGCTGAAGTTGTTATCTTGAAAAAAGAAGAAGGTGGACGTCACACTCCATTCCATAACAAATATCGCCCTCAATTCTATTTCCGTACAACTGACGTTACCGGAGAAGTATTTCTTCCAGACGGAGTTGAAATGGTAATGCCTGGTGATAACTTGACTATTACAGTTAAATTATTGTCAGCTATCGCTATCAACCTTAACTTACGTTTTGCGATCCGTGAAGGTGGTAGAACAGTTGGTGCTGGTCAGGTAACTAAAATTTTAGACTAAAAAATATCTAAAACAGGATCTTACGATCCTGTTTTTTTAGGGGAATAGTTTAAGGGTAGAACAGTAGTCTCCAAAACTATCGGTGGGAGTTCGAATCTCTCTTCCCCTGCAAAGAGGTCCATTTTTGGGCCTCTTTTTTTTTGAATTAAAACTGATTTGGGTATTGGGTTTTGGGTATTGGATATTGGGTTTCAGTTATCAGGTTTCACTAGTCCGTAGTCTGCTGTCTTTAGTCCTTTGTCTTTAGTCTTTTGTCTTTTGTCTTTAGTCCTTTGTCTTTGGTCTCTTAATAAAAGTAACAACAGGTGCATCCTCAATCTTCATAGTGTAAGTAGCATTTTGAGGAGGCCATTGGTTTGTTTTTAAAAGTATTGGATCTAATTGATCTGGAAATGACATAAAATATTGTCCTTTTCCATCTTTGAATTCTTGATAGCTTCCATTTTGAACATCTATATAACGAGTTTTTTCAAAAAACGATTGACAGTTTATTGTTGCATCTGTTAAAACTAAAATAGTATCATTGTTCTTAAAATCACGTATATCACTGTCGTATATATGTTTAATAATCCATTTGGAAGCAATTTTTGGAACATGAGAATTCAAATCCAATGAATATTTTCCATAAGAAGAGGAAACGCCACCGGCAAATTCATTGAAATATATTGAAGTTGCAGGTGCTGTCACAATGTTGTGTCTTAAAGGTGCTAAAAGTAATAAAAAAAGCACAATAGAAATCACAATATTTACATATCTATCATCAATCGTTCTAAGTAAAGACTCAATGCCAATAATTGAAATAATTACTAAAAATGGAACAGAAAAATAATAAACAGACCAAAATCCTGTTGCGTTAAAATGTGAAAGAGATGAATATATAATTGGAAATAAAAATGTTGCTACAATTGTAAATAGACACAATATGTTAAGATCTTTTTTAATAGTTCTTATGAAAACCATAAAGAAAAAAAGTCCAATTAAAGTTACTATCGGAGTGGAAATGAATAGATATTTTATTAAATAATGTTGAGGCAAATGGTCAGAATGATAAAGTTTAGATTCAAAAATCTGATAGGTAGAACTGCTTGGATAATTGAGTAAATTAAGTACTACAAATGGGTTTTTAAATGGAATATTGTAAATGTAATTTGCTGAAATGAATGCAGATAATATTGTAATAGTTGTTAAAAACATTAATAAAATTGAAATTCTAATCAGTGTTGACTTTCGATCTTCAATTTTATGCCATTTAGCATTATACTTAAAAATAGTTGAAATAACTAAATACACAATCAAATAAATCACTAAAACAGACCCTGCAGGATGTATAAATGCTGTTACAGCCAAAGTAAGAAATAGAAAGATAACTCTTTTTGTTTTAAACCTAGGAAGTTCTCTACTCATCGAATAGATTTGAGTAAACGATAAGAAATAAAAAAACATAAAAGGAATATCAATCAAATTTTGAACAGATGCTCCAACAAAACGGGGAAATAACGATAAAAGGATCACTCCAAACATGGCAGCTCTCCATCCAAGTATGAGCTTTAAAAAACGAGTCGCCATAAAGATGGTTAACCAAATAAAAAAAGCATTCACATACTGTAGAACCGTTTCAGTCGCAAGAAGACTTATATTTAATGTCTTAAGTATAAATGAAATTAATTTTGAAAAAGGGCCAATATCAGACACAGGTACCGGATTTACAAAATTGGGCATTAGAATCAAAAGAATGGCCAACAATGAAAATGTAGCCAGACGGAATGCTTGTTTTTTATTCATTTTAATAAATATTTTGATCCATATATTCCGGGGATTTTGGCCCAAGATTAAATAAAAGATCTATAATTGACAAATTCGGAATAAAACCATATTTATCGTTAAAAACTTGATAATAGGAGTTATACTGAAATAAATTTGGTTTTTTGGGAGCTATAAAATTTGTTAAGGTTGTCAACTCTTGAATTGATTCAGGATATTCAGACAAAAAGTTAATTGGTTTTGAAACATTCAATAATTTTAATAATAGTTGAATCAGATTCCAGTTATAGTCGAAAAGGAAAGTGGTTTTTTGAGTGTAAAAAGGGGAAAAAAGATCTTGGTAATACTCAAAAAAGGGGCTGTTGTTATAGGCAGCAGTAATAGAACGCCAATGGTTTCGTTGCCAAGGGGTCTGATACTCAATTTTAACATCCTTTACTGGTTTATTATAAGGTCTAAGTATTGGAATTATAAGAGCTTGAACACCGTTGGGAGCATAAATACAAGTTCTATTTCTATAGGTTTGTTTCTGATAATCTTCAGTATCATCTAGGAAAGATAAATTAGAACCTCCTATAGATATAAAAAAATCTATAGGAGGTAAATAAGCTGTTGAGAGTAAAATATTCTTTTCCATTTTAAAACAGCCAAAGAACAATGAGGCTAAAATATCTATTTAGCTATCATCATTTTAGATCTAAATACTTTATTATTTGAATAAATTTCAACGAAATATATTCCGTTATTTAAATTTGAAACGTTAATGGAAGGAGCATAATCAGGGGATAAATTTGTATTAAAAACCATTTTCCCATAAGCGTCAAAAATTTGACAAAGAGCATTATTTTCTAAATTTAAATCATTAAAAACGACCATTCCATTTGAAGGATTAGGGACAATTTTAAATGTATTAAATTCAGTATTTTGAACAGAAACTGTATTATTCCAATATCTACCGGCAAGAGCTACATTTCCCAAATTATCGGGATCTAGCCAAGGTTGAAGTTTTTTGGAATTTAAAGAATTATTATTACTTGTCCAGGAATATGCTAGTTTTCCATAATAGTCATAACCATTTGGGCCAATGCTGGTTTCATCAATATATTCACAACTAGAAGTTCCACAGCAAAGGGAGCCTACGATATATCCTTGTGCATTGAAAAGTGGAGAACCGGAAGAACCGGGTTCTGTTGTTCCTTTGTTATTGGTTCCTAAAAGCCATCCTACCTGCCAAAATTTAGTATATCCTCCATTTCCAGGATTAACAATTCTGGGTTTACTAAATTTTTTGTAATCACCACCCGGATGATGAATAGCAGCTCCAACACCAGGGGTAGTAGTACTTCTATCCCACCCCGCTAAAAATAGGTTTACTTTATAATTTTCATTGATAGCACCAGTAATTGAAAGTAACATAAAATCTGATTCATCATTTCTGGCAACCACATTTGCCCCAATTCCAGTTCCTGCAAAATGGTTAAATGTGCCAGTAGTGCCATCACAAAGGGTAGTTTGATAATCAAATACAAAACGCCAGGCAGTAATAGATGGATCATAGCAATGTTCAGCAGTAAAAACATAAGGTGTATTATCCTGACGTGTATTATTGATCATTGCACCGGAACATATATAAACGCCATCAGGTTGTGTAATTTTAATTAAAACAACTGAATTTGCCTGATCTCTCCATGGGTCAACTTCGGGGCAAATAGCATTAATGTGGCATGTTCCAACAGCAGTACCATGATAACCTTTATCATTTGTTGTTTCTCTGTACATGTGTCCTACCTGGTATATAGATATTGCAGGATACCCTTCAACATTCACAGGTTGATAATATTCAAGAATCATCTCTTCTCCGGGAATATCTTGTGCATAAAAACCACCATCAGGTAAAACAGATCTTTGATCATATTTACCGGCAACATATTGATGATCTGGAGAATAGATAAATACTTCAGCACCTGTTGGTATTTTAAACTCATTAAAATTAAAATGGACTGAGGTAGCATTTTGAGATTTTATTGCTAACCTCCAAATTCTATCCCCATTTGGAAGAATATCCCAACGGCCTGAATTATTCATGTTTAAAGAAACGTTTTGATTTACACCTACTCTTAAAGGGGTTCCTTTATCTGAATTGTTTAGATCTTCTAAAATCAACTTTTGATTATCAATAGCTGGAAGATCAATGGTTGGAATATATAATGATAGGCCTTCAGTTTTGAATGATTTGGGAGAACCGGGAAAACTCAATTGTGCTTTCACAAGAGTCATGCTCCAAATCAATACCAGACTTATAAAGAAATACTTTTTCATCTTGACTATATATTAATTTAAGAATACAAAAGTACCAAAAAAATATGGATTTTTTTTTGTACTTTTGCATAAAGAAAAAAATATTGAAATGGCAAGACCGAGAAAAGAAAAACCTATTGAAACCCCATTCGAGGGGAATTTAGAAGACCTTATCATACAATCACTTATAGAAAAAAAGGGGATAAATATTGTCCAAATAGATCTCAAAAAAATCAATCATGTTTTTTTTGATAGCTTTATTATTTGTAGTGGTTCTTCAAAGACACATGTAGATACATTAAGTGAATTCTTGAGAGAGAATGTCAAAAAAACAGCGCATATTATTCCTTCTTTCGTTGAAGGAAAAGCGAATGGTGAGTGGATTCTGGTTGACTATTTTAACATCATCGTACATATTTTTCAAGAAGAAACAAGAGAATTCTATAACATAGAAAAGTTATGGAATGATGCTCCAATACAACAATTCTAACGTTAGTGAGATGGCACAAAAGACTCAACAAACAAACAACAAAAAGAAACCGAGTTTGATCAATGGTGAAAAAAAACCAAAGTTCAATATCATGTGGATTTATCTGATTGTAATTTTCGGATTCATCTTTTATCTATACATTGGAGATTTCAAATATAGTATTGAGGAGATCTATGACACAAAATTCAATGAATTAGTTGTTAAAAGAGATATCCAATCAATCAAATATCTCAGAAAAAACGACAGAGTTGAAATTTATCTTAAAGAACGATCTATTAAATTGGATACAACCTATAAAAAGTTCAGAGAGAGTAATTTAAAAGGGCCTCAATATTTCATCATGATTTCCGACTTTAAGGTTTTCAACGATAATCTAAACTTGACTAAGGAAAGAGCTATAAATGGTTTATTAAAAAGTGATACTACTTTAACCAGAGAAGTTGCAGAAACTTATTTCAATTTTGACATCAAACAAGACACCAGCAAAGGATGGGGAATAGATGCCATTTGGATGATTTTATCGATTGGTATTTTGATCTTTTTTATCATTTCCATGCGATCGATGCGTGGTGGAGCCGGTGGAGGCGGAATTTTCAATATTGGAAAATCTAAGGCTCAACTTTTTGATGGGAAGGCACAACAAACAGTATCTTTTAAGGATGTTGCAGGTTTAGAAGGTGCAAAATATGAAGTGGAAGAGATTGTCGATTTCTTAAAAAATCCAAAAAAATATACTGTTTTAGGTGGTAAAATACCTAAAGGAGCGTTGTTAATTGGCCCTCCTGGTACAGGTAAAACCTTATTAGCTAAAGCTGTAGCCGGTGAAGCAAAAGTTCCTTTCTTTTCATTGTCAGGTTCTGACTTTGTAGAAATGTTTGTTGGTGTTGGTGCATCGAGAGTGAGAGATTTATTTAAAACCGCTAAAGAAAAAGCGCCTTGTATCATTTTTATTGATGAGATTGATGCTATTGGTAGAGCTAGAGGAAGAAATGCAATTTCAGGCGGAAATGATGAACGTGAAAATACATTGAATCAACTTCTTACTGAAATGGATGGATTCTCAACCAATACAGGAATCATTATCCTTGCTGCTACTAACCGTGCTGACATTTTAGATCGCGCACTATTAAGAGCCGGTAGATTTGACAGACAAATTCATATTGAGTTACCTAATCAAAATGAGAGAAAAGAGATTTTTGAAGTACATATCAGAAACCTAAAATTAGGGACTGATGTTGATTTAGATTTCTTCTCCAGACAAACACCTGGTTTTTCAGGTGCCGACATTGCCAATCTTTGTAATGAAGCAGCCCTAATTTCTGCCAGGAATAATAAGAAATGTATTGAAAAAGTGGATTTCTTGGCTGCCATAGACAGAATTGTGGGAGGACTAGAGAAAAGAGGACATTTGATTTCAGCTCAAGAAAAAAAGGTAATAGCATTTCATGAATCTGGACATGCCACAGTGAGTTGGTTACTCGAACACGCCTCTCCATTGGTTAAAGTTACGATTGTTCCTAGAGGTAAAGCTTTAGGTGCTGCCTGGTATTTACCGGAAGAACGTCATTTAACTACTACAGAACAGTTATTAGATGAATTGGCTGCGACTTTGGGCGGCAGAGCTGCAGAAGAGATTATTTTCTCTAAAATTTCTACCGGAGCTTTAAGTGATCTTGAAAAAGTAACTAAACAAGCTTATTCTATGGTCATGTATTACGGGTTAAATAAAAAACTGGGTAATATCAGTTTTTACGATTCAACGGGGCAGTCAGAATATGCTTTTACTAAACCCTATAGTGAAAAAACAGCTCAAGATATTGACGAAGAGGTACATCAATTGATTGAGACTTCTTATAATCGCGCCAAAGAAATCCTTTCAACCCATAAAGAAAAATTAATTGAGTTAGCTGAATATTTATTGGAAAAAGAAGTTATCTTTGCAGAAGATTTGGAAAGAATTTTTGGTAAAAGACCAAATAGTTCTTCTGAAGAATCTAATCCTGATTCTGTGAAAGTTGAATAAACATCTTGATATGTCACCAAATAAAAATTCATTAGATCCTGTAGCTTTTGCTACTAAAGAGAAGATTAGAAAGAATATTAGACATGCATTGAGTTTTAATAAAACCAACATGCCTATAAACATCGATTTAAATACTCCTCTTTTTGTATCTTCTGAGGATATTCTAATGGAATTTGTAACCAAATTCAGAAGTTCAGGTGGCATATTTATCCCTTGTACTAAAGAAAATTTTACAGAACGTTTATTATATTTGTTAAATGGAAAAAAATATTTATCCATTCTAAACACGAATAAATCCTTAAATAAGATTTTAGAATCTGGACAAATACATTATACTGATTATATTGAAGCTGACAAACCTGTGGATGCTGCCATTGTATATTCCGATGTATTAATATCAAGATCAGGCAGTTTAATGTTTTCCCAAAAATACTCTTTGTATCCTTCTGTGCTCAATTTGGGGACAGATCTCATAGTTGTAAGTTTTAGTGATAAAATTGTACCTGATCTGCAAAGTGGGTTTAAGATAATGGAAACTAAATATGAAGGCAACCCTTATGAACTTGCAGAAGTGATCACTCCTTTTATTAAAACGGAGAATCAGGAATATTCACCAAAACAACCGCAAATCATTCTTTTTCTTATTCATTAATATGATGAAAAACTTATTACTCCGAGCCTGTACCGGTTCCGTTTTTTTAGTGCTGGTTTTGCTGAGTTTTATTTTACCTGATTTTTACATGTTTATACTATTTCTGGTGATTTCTATTGCCGGATTAAGGGAATATTTCAAATTAGCTAAAAGAAGTGGTGGATCACCATTAACAAGCATCACCTATTTTCTAACAATAGCGGTTTATGTTTTGTTGTATAGTCTTCATTCTCAAATATTAGTGATTCAAAGTTATTCTTCCTTTTTACTTTGTTTTTCAATCTTTCTGCTATTTCCTATTTTAATAACCCCCATCATTGAGTTATATCGAAACAAAAAAAGAGGTTTATTGAATATTGCTTTATCCTATGTTCCATTCTTCTGGATTGTTGTACCATTGAGTTTGGGTACCTATTGGAAAACGTTTGATTCACAGGTAGTATTAGCCATTTTTTTAATTGTCTGGTTGAGCGATACACTTGCCTACTGTTTTGGAATGTTGTTTGGTAAAAGGAAACTTTTTGAAAGAATTTCGCCTAAAAAAACTTGGGAAGGATTTATCCTATCATTGATCTCTACTGTACTATTATCTTCACTTTTTACAAAAATACCCTATTTTCAAGGAGAAGTGTTTCATACTTATTTAGATTGGATGGGATTCGCATTAATTGTGATCATTTTTGGGACTTACGGAGATTTAGTTCAGTCCATGTTTAAAAGAACTGCTAATATCAAAGATTGCGGTAAAATCCTACCTGGACATGGGGGAATTTTAGATCGATTTGATTCCTTCCTTTTTGCTTTACCGGCAGGTTTTGTATACTGGCTTTTAATGATTTTATAAAAAATGGAAACCCAAATTAAGGAAGCATACTTTGCAGGTGGTTGTTTTTGGGGCGTTGAGTACCAATTCAGAAAATTAAATGGAGTTCTGGATGTGATCTCCGGTTTTATGGGTGGAGAATCTCAAGAACCATCCTATATTGAAGTAAAAACTGGACTTACCGGACATTTAGAAACTGTAAAAGTGATCTATGATCCATCCAAAATAGATTATGCTTCACTTTGCAAACTATTTTTCGAAATTCATGATTTTACACAAATTGGCGGACAAGGGCCCGATATTGGAGATCAATATAGTTCAGCCATTTTTTACAATAATGAAGATGAAAAAAAGATTATTCTTGATCTGATTGAAGTCTTAACTCAAAAAGGGTATGAAGTTGTAACTGAAGTGACTCCAACACTCATTTTCTGGGATGCTGAAGCGTATCATCAAAACTATTACAACAGAAAAGGAACTGAGCCCTATTGCCATTCAAGAACATTGATCTTCTAAGCTAAATTTTAAGTTTTTGTCCCGGATATATTTTATCAGATTTTAATTGATTCTTTTTTAAGATCTGATCGATCGGTATTTTATATTTTTTACTAATTCCATAAAGAGTATCGCCTTGCTTTACAACATGATACTTCTTCTTAGCAGATGAAGGATTAGAAACATTTTCTGATTTTTTTTCTTGAATAACCGGTGCTGATACAAATTTCTGATCTGAAAGATGGATAGTCGGAGCATTTGAATTGTTGCACCCAATTACCCGACGTGCTCCTACAAAAGTATTCACATATCCGGGGCGATTAGAATAGTCTATACGAACTCCCGTTTTTGGTGTTGAAGAGTGAACAAAGGTAAAATTATGATTAGAATCGACTGATACGACTAAACCAACATGCCCAATGTAGTTTCTTGATCTTCTTCCTCTAAAAAAGAATACCAAATCTCCGGGTTGAATATCATTCAGTTCTACTTTAATCCCTTGCAAATATTGATCTCGGGAACTTCTTCCCAATTGAACCCCAAATTGACTAAAAGTATAATACATTAACCCGGAACAATCAAAAGTATTTGGACCAAAAGTTCCATATTTATAATTTTTGCCTCTTTGATTTAATGCAAAATGGATAATAGAATCTAATTTAGGACAATTGGTTTGGGTAAAATTAGTGGATACAACTGTATCTACATTTTGATTTTGAGATTGTACATTTTCATTTTGAGAATACGAAAAGAGAATGGTGATTTGGAAAAAAACAGGCAGTAAGTAGCGTAAAAAATTCATTAAATTTTCTAGTTTTGAACAACAATTTAGATAATGCAAAAATACAAAAAAAGTATTAACAGTTATCATATTGATATATTGAACGTTACAAAATTAATTTATTTATAAAAATATTTTGGTAGAAAAGAAAAAAATCGTATATTTGCAGAACAATAGTGCGGGATAGAGCAGTGGTAGCTCGTCGGGCTCATAACCCGGAGGTCGTAGGTTCGAGTCCTGCTCCCGCTACCAACCAGAAAAGGACTTGAAAGAGTCCTTTTTTTTTGTATCTTTGCTTTGAAAATTTATTGAATCAAAAAGCAATTTACTCAATATGATTACTTCGGAATCTAAACGAAATCAAGAACTTGAAATTCTTAGAAAAGAGAATGAACAACTTAAAAGTGCTTTAGATAATATAAAAAAGCAGAGCATTGATTTTGGAATCCATTGGATGCAAAATCAAAATAATCTAACGAATTTATTAATCGACTTATCTTTAAAATTTATCAATCTACCTATTCAGGATATTGATTTTGAAATAAATTTAGCATTAGAAAGAATTGGAAAATTTGTCCATGTGGATCGTGTTTATATCTGCGAATATTATTTTGACAAAAATACCGGATCGAATACATTTGAATGGTGTAATGAAGGTATTCCTTCATATATTCAAGAATTACAAAATTTACCTTTAGAAAACTTCAAATACTTTATTGATTACCATAAAAAAGGTGAAATTGTATATATCAAAGAGAAAAAAGATATTCCTGACAATCAATTATATTCCATAATGGAAGAGGAAAACATTGACAGTTTACTTGCCATTCCCTTAATGGGTCAAGAATCATGTTTAGGGTTACTTGGTTTTGATATGACTATCAACAAACATCATTTCAGTAAACAAGAGATCCAGATTTTTCGTGTATTTGCACAGATGATTGTGAATATTTTCTATAAAAGAACGAATGAAACAGAACTCATTAAAGCAAAGAACAAAGCTGAAGAGAGTGATCGGTTAAAGTCTGCATTTCTGGCAAATATGAGCCATGAAATCAGAACTCCGATGAATGGGATTCTTGGATTTGCCAATTTATTGAAAGATAATACTTTGTCTGAAAAAATTCAAAATGAATATCTAGATGTAATTGAAAGAAGCGGAAGGAGGATGTTAAATATCATCAATGATATTGTTGATATTTCAAAAATTGAATCCGGTTTAATGGAATTATACCTTTCCGAAACAAATGTAAACGAACAATTAAACTATATTTATTCTTTTTTCAAACCGGAAGTGGACCTGAAAAACATTGAATTTCATTATTATATAGGGTTAACCACTGAACAGGCATTTATAAAAACAGATAGAGAAAAATTATATGCTGTTTTAATGAATCTGGTTAAAAATAGTATTAAGTATACCAAATCGGGTGTCATTGATTTCGGTTATCAACTTAAAGATTCGAATCTGGAGTTTTATGTATCTGATACAGGAATTGGTATTTCAAAAGATAAATTGGGGTCCGTATTTGAAAGATTTGTTCAGGCAGATATTCCGGACAGACAAGTATATCAAGGTGCAGGATTAGGCTTAGCCATTTCAAAGGCTTACGTTGAAATGTTAAAAGGACAAATTTGGGTAGAAAGTGAAGTAGGTAAGGGAAGTACATTCTACGTCTCCATCCCTTATATACCTTTTGAAAAAAAGGTTGATAAAAATAATACTCTAAAAAAAGAAGATTTTTCTGATCAAGAGATTCACAATCTCAAAGTTTTAATTGCCGATGATGATTTCATCTCTCAACAGATTTTATCATTAATGTTGCAAAACTACTGTGAAGAGATTATTTTAGTTTCAAATGGATTAGAAGCTATCGAGAAATACAAGGAACATCCGGATTTGGATCTGATTCTCATGGATTCGCAGATGCCTGAAATGAATGGATATGATGCTACTCAAGAGATCAGAAAACTGGATCAAAAAATTAGGATTATTGCACAAACAGCATTTACAATGCAAGGTGAAGTGGAGCAAGCTATTGCTGCAGGTTGTAACGGATGTTTATCTAAACCTATCAAAAAAGATCAGCTATTAGAATACATAAGACAAAAATAAAAGTCAACTTTTATCGTTATGTTGTATTAACTTAATTTATAACCAAAAAATTATAGACGTATGAAAAAATGGATGAAAAATTTGGTCTTTGTTTTATTGATTGTATTTATTTCTAATGGTTTACAATCTCAAACACCTGCTATTGACTTTACAAAAGCTGCTGAACATACTGTAAATGCAGTAGTTCATATTCAATGTGAATTTTCGCAGCAGAACAATTTTTACAATGATTTCTTTTGGTTTTTAGCTCCACAACCTAGCACTAGAAAAATCGAGGCATCCGGTTCCGGCGTAATCGTAAGGGCTGATGGTTATATTATCACAAATAATCACGTAGTACAAGATGCTGAAACCATTCAGGTGATTTTAAATGACCGTAGAACTTATCCGGCAGAATTGGTTGGAAATGATCCTGAGGCAGATATTGCAGTCATTAGAATTAAAGAGGTTGATCTTCCAACCATTGAGTTTGGGAATAGTGATGAAACTAAAATTGGTCAATGGGTATTGGCTGTAGGAAATCCCTTTAATTTAACTTCAACAGTAACAGCCGGTATTATTAGCGCAAAAGCAAGAAATTTGAATATATTGGGTCGTAATATGACAGAAAATCCTTTAGAATTTTATATTCAAACAGATGCTGCAGTAAATCGTGGTAATAGTGGTGGTGCATTAGTAGATTTAGAGGGAAAATTAATCGGAATAAATACTGCAATTGCTTCGAATACAGGTTCTTATGCCGGCTATTCCTTTGCAATTCCTTCCAATATTGTTAAAAAAATCACCAATGACCTCATCAACTATGGAGTTACTCAAAAAGCGTATTTGGGGGTAAATATTGCTGAAGTAGACGCTAAGCTGGCTGAAAATATCGGAGTTAAAAAAGTTAAAGGATTATATATTGCTACAGTAGTCAAAGATGGAGCAGCCTATAAAAGTGGATTACAAGATGGGGATATCATCATGACCATTAACAATAAATCAATTAACACCTTGCCTGAATTAAATGAAATTTTAGCACAATCATCTCCAAACGAAAAGTTACGAATCACTTATGAAAGGGAAGGAACAATTCGGGAAACCGAGATTGTATTACTCAACGAAAATGGAAATACTACAGTTATTAAGCCTGAAATCAAACCTTTGATAACCGTATTAAATGCTCAATTTAGAGAATTGAATGATCGTGAGAAAAAATTGTATGGAGTTGTTTCCGGTTATGTTTTAGAAAAAGCAAATAATTCACCATTGGTTAGAGCAGGAATTAGAACCGGCTACGTGATTACCAGTATTGGAGGTGAAGAGGATGTGAATCTCAATACCCTTATGGATTTAGAAAAAACCAGAGGAAGAGTTATTATTGAGGGGTTTTATCCATCAGACAGTAGACTTTCTTATTATATAATCGTACTTTAATCAGTTATCTCACAAATGCGAGAATAACACCACATTCGTCAGTTGGATTGTTAGAAATAGGCTTTAAAATAAACCGTTGAACTGAAGCAGGTACGATAAAAGTTTCTGCATAGCGAACGATAAAAGGTTCAAAATCATGGGAGGGGCTTTCAATAGAGAGCTCCTCCCCTTTTATAACACAACCAACATAAACGGAATCAGTCATCTCAACTATAACTTCATTTGTAAACCAGAATCTACGCGTTTCAATAAATTCCAACTCATGCAACCCTGTTTTTTCCTCCCTCCAGCCATCTCCTGATGCGATTGGTTCAATTCTGTTAATTAGATTCTTTTTGGTCCAGGATTCCACCCTATCCCATTGGATCACTTGTTGGGCATGATCAATATTAATCGGGCGTGGTTTTCCGTCTAACCCTAATCTTCCCCAATCCCACATTTTGAACGTAAAAATATAGGGTGTTGAACTTATCTCGAGAACAAGACAATTTTTTCCTGAGCAGTGAACAGTTCCGGCTGGAATCAAAAGATGATCATGAGTCTTAACAGGCCAAGCTTTTACAAACTTATCTGTATCAAACGGATGCTCCCCTATTTGAGCTCCTTTTAATTCAGAAATCATTTCTGCAGAATCAATATTTTCATTCAATCCTAAATATACTTTAGCATTCTCTTCGGCATGCAAGATGTAATAACTTTCATCTTGAGTGTATGACATTCCAAATTGTTTCTGAATATAATGGGTCAACGGATGTACTTGGAGACTTAAATTACCCCCTTGAACCGTATCTAAAAAGTCAAATCGGATTGGAAATTCATCTCCAAAACGGGCATAAACCTTTTCCCCGAGTAATGCTTCAGGATGCAAAAAGACCAGGTTAATCGACGGGATTTCAAAATAACCATTAGCAAATTGAATATAGAGACTATTCTCTTCGGGGACGCAATTAAAGCACCATGCATAGTTCTCAATTTCAGGATCTAGATTGCATTGGTTCTTCATCCATTGTCCACCCCATGGTCCGGGATCAAAAAAAGGCACTACACTAAAAGGTTGATGAACAACCATTTCAAGAGTATCTACCATGACAGATGCATTGACCAACTTGGGCTGATTTCTATCATTTGTATCCAGAAAATAATCAATCCTGTTCCAAAGTTTTTTCTTCCATAGATCTAAGACTCTCCAGTCCACAAAATAGCCCTGTTTATACATAAGCATCCAATCATCAATAATTCTGTTATGTAAGCCCAGATTATCCACTTCATGTTTTCTCATACGAAGTTGAATCTCCCAGCGCGCCATATCTGCATAAATTACTAAATCAGGGTTTGGGTAAACATAAGCCGCACCGGGTCCTATAATCAAAATGACTCCTTCATTAAGATTTTCAACATCTGCCTCTAAAGATTTTATTTTTTCAGGATCAAAGTATTGATCTATGGTTAAAGTAGTTATAACTCCAAAAATTCTATCGTCTGTCACAAAAGGATAAACCATATCAAAAATATATGATTCAGGATACATCAAGTCAGGAGTAAAAATAACGGTATCAAAAGTTACGAAATTTGTAATCTTTTCAACAACCTCCTCCCATAAAACACCTTGATAAAACTCGATGGCAATTACTTTTTTAGGATTAGAAATAAGAGAACCTGATTGGTTGATTTGACTTGTAACTGCTTTCCAACCTAGATTAATTGTAGTGTCATAAGGGGAATTAACGACGGGAAATTTATTGAATTTTGTTGTAGGCATGTTCAAAGTATTGGATTGCAAAAGTACTGAAAATTGAAAAAAGGAAAATAGTTGTTTTTGTCTATAATAAGAGAGGATTGGTCGATAATTTTTTGAACCATTATTTAATGTATATATTTTTGTTTCAAAATCACTATTTTATGAAAAGAACAACCAACCCTTCAATCATTATTACAGTGTTACTGTATATTTTAGTAAGCACAGCATCAGGACAATCATGGGGTGATTACACCTTAATAGCTTCTCAAGGATCAACGACTGCAAAATTAGTAACATTAACCGGAACAACATATAAAAGTTGGACATTAACAGGATCAAACGGATATAGTTGTTTTTTAACTCCAGACAGATGTTTAATCAGAATAGTCGGAGGAAGTGGAGGCAATGCAGGAAATAGAATAGAAAAAGTGAGTTGGGATGGACAAGTGATCTGGACATACAATGTAAGTGCGCATCATGATATTTGTTACATGCCCAATGGACATGTTCTGGCAGCTGTTCTCACAACAGCAACATCTGCTGAATTATCACAAAATGGATTTACAGGCATTACTAATTCTTTGAAATATGATAAAATTATTGAAATTGATGGCGTTAATGGACAAATTGTATGGGAATGGCGTTTTATTGATCATACTGTACAAGGGACGAATAGCAGTTTAGTTAACTACGGAGTTCCATCAGAGACACCAAATAAATTCAATGTAGCCACACAAGGAACAGGGGGTTATAATGACTGGCAACATTTAAACGGCATTGACTACAATCCGGCACGTGATCAAATTGTTTTCAGTTGTAAACATTTAAAAGAAGTTTTTGTAATTGACCATAGTACCACTACAGCAGAAGCTAAAACCGGATCCGGTGGATTAAGTGGTAAAGGGGGCGACTTTTTGTTCCGATGGGGAAATCCAACCAATTACGGAAAAACAGGAGCTACTTTCGGAGTAATCCACGATGCAGCCTGGGGGTTAGGGGAAACCTATCAGGCTCAAAGTGAAGATTCAACTTTAAGCACCTATCATGCTTATGCAGGTATGATTTCCGTTTGGAGTAATACAAATGTTGGCGGTATGTGTATTCAACCGCCCTATATCGATAGCAGCTATCTATTTCAATATGTAGCCGGTTCATCTTATTTACCATCAACACATTACAGGAAACTAACACTAACCGGGAACTCTACGAATATGGGAGGAAATCAATTGTTGCCAAATGGGAATATGCTTCTTTTTGCCGGTGCAGGGGCAAGTACAGCTTACGAGAAAAGTCCAAGTGGTTCAACGGTGTGGAGTAACAATACTGCTAATGGATGTAGTAAAGTTACCAGATATTCAGCTGCTTATGTTAATGGAGACTACGCTACAATTTGTGCAAATGTGGAGATTGGAAGTATAGATACAACCCATACTTCAAACAATAACAATGGGATATCAGATATTACTGTTCCCAAAATTAGCTTCAAAAATCCTGTTTCTATAGGAGAAATTGTTCCAATCAACAATTTAGATCAGAACAATAATAATACCATTCAACTTTATGATATTACAGGAAAACATATTGTGTCTATTCAAAATGATACTCAAATCACCATACCTTCTGTAAGAACAGGAATGTATATCCTAAAAATCAATGGATACGGATATAAAATTATGATTAAACAATATTAAAACAACATACAATGAAAAAATTTTTTATCATACTAATCTGCATTTTAAGCATCGGATTTAATCAAGCTCAAAATACTGTAAATGTGAATTTTTCTACAGATTTTACTGAAACTAACATTACACTCATTGTGGGTAATGAAGGACTCGATTCTGTTATGTCTTTAATCTCACACCGTGGCATCTATCTGGTTTATGGCAAACATAGTTCTTTTGGTGCAGGAACGCTTGTTCCCATGTCAAGAGTATCTAACACTTATTCATTTAGTGCTCCATCTGTTACTCTTGACAAAAACACCCTATATGAGTACTATTTTCAAGTAGGGACTGATGGTTATTTTGCAGAAGGAAATGTAGGAGATATCGCCAGGTTAGCTCCCGGTTTTTATCGTTTTCTCTTTACAAATACTTCAGATACTGTTATAAATATTCCTGCACTAACGTTTAATGGCAATGGGCCTGCTGGTCATCAGGTGATTCGTGTTAAATTAAATATGAGTAATACAACTCCCGCCGCTAATGGCGTTTTTGTAAAATCAGGAAATACAATAGTGCCTCTATATGACACTAATCTAGACACTTACGATGATGACAATCAGGTCATTTATGAAGGAATCCTTTATGCACCTTCAAATACTGAATTAACCTATACTTTTTATAATGGAATAGCACCCTCATACAACCTGGTTGACAACAATACGTATACCGTAGATGCCATTTCAGATATTGAAGTTACACCTGTATCCTTTTCTAATGAAGGCATTTATGAGGCGGTTAATCACGATTTGTACGATCCTGATTACATACAAAGGATTGAGATCACATTCACAGAACCACATTGGCAAGATAGTTTAACTGTTAACAAACCTTTAGACATCTATATGCCTGCCACGGTATCCATTAATGGCATTGTGTTAGATAGTGTTGGTGTAAAATATAAAGGGAATAGTTCTTATAGTCCAGGAAGAATCAAAAATCCATTTAATCTATCTTTAGATGAATTCAAATCATCCAATGATTATCAGGATTATACTTCTATCAAACTTGCGAATGTTTTTGGAGATCCTTCCTTCATTCGTGAAGTATTAACTTATGAAATTGCAGGAAAATATTTATATGCTCCAAAAGCAAATTATGCACAAGTTTACATAAACGGAAATTATATTGGATTATATTCCAATACTGAGGCCTTTAACAAGTCTTTCTGTAAAAGAACTTACGGATCGAAAAACAATACGTTCATGAGTTGTTCTCCCGCTGATGAACCAACAGTTGCCTCTAAAAGTAACCTCAAATATATTTCAAACAATTATCTTGATTACGAAAGTGCTTACGAGCTAAAATCTTCATCCGGATGGAATAATTTTATTGCATTATGCGACACCGTAACCAATTTTCCTGATAGCTTAGGTCATGTTTTAGATATTGACAAATTCATTTGGATGTGTGCATTTAATAATGTTTTGGGAAATATTGACAGTTACATTGGGGTTTACAGTCAAAATTACTATTTGTATCGGAGTGTGGAAGGTAAGTTTATGGCTATTCCCTGGGATTACAATCTATCTTTTGGTGCTTTTAACAATATTGGATTTGAGGATCGATTAAAAGCAATCAGTACCACTGAAAGACAACAACTGCCTCTGAATGTGCATAGTACTGATGATTATTGGCCCATGTTGGTCAATATTTACAACAATCCACGTTGGTTAAAAATGTATTTAGCACATTGCAAAACCATTTTTGAAGAAAACTTTGAAAATGATGATTATTTGGTATCCGCTGAGTTTTGGCAAAACAAAGCCATTCAAAGTGTGGGTTCTGATGTGAATAAATTCTTCAGTTTAAGTGATTTTTACAACGGTTTTACAGCAGATTATGCATTCAATGGATATAGCATTAATGGTATTCAAACCTTTTTAGATGGAAGGAGCTCCTATTTGAGTGGAATCACAGAATTTACAAATACACAACCCGAACTTTACGATGCTGCCCGCACTTATGATAATGGCGCTCGATTTACAGTAAAAGCGAATGATGCAGACCATGTTTATTTATTTTATCGATTAAAAAGCGACGAACACAGATCTTACACAATGGTTGAAATGAGTCTAAGCGGAGATCAATATGGGGTTACACTTCCAATATATGCTGATACATTAGATTACTATTATTATGCAGAAAATAGTACTATTGGCGCCTTTTTACCAGCCAGAGCAAACAAAGAATTTTATAGAATTCCTGTCACTCCTTCGATGGGTGTAGATCAAGCCATTGTAGATAATAATCGTGTTTTTTATAATAAAAATACACAATCTATTAAATTCGTTTTAGCTGCTGAAACAGAATCCATTCAAATATTTTCAGTCAGTGGACAATTATTACAGACCGTTTACCCTTCAGATCTTCATTTTGAAGTATCAACTAACCAGATTGCCCCTCAAATGGTGATTGTTCAAATGATCCAAAACAATAACATCATTTCTAAAAAAATTATGATCATCTGAAAGTGATAGAAATTCAAGAGCACTTTAAGAATTAATTATACTTTTGCAAATTATATTTCAATCATGTCTAAAAAAAGAATTTCCAGATACATTTTAGAGTATTCAATTTATACTGTCATTTGGATTATTCTGTTTATGGGTCAGATGATTGAAGATATTCAGAATTCTCTATCCAATGACTATTTTGTATCCAATTTAAAACCTTTACTATTTATATTGCCTTTTTTTGTTTTCTTTATCATTCATGACTTTTCAATGACCTTCTTTGAGTTAAAGAAAAAGAAAAAATGGATCTATATTGCCATAACTTCTTTTGCTTTTGTGTTACTCATTTTCCATTATATGGTGGTGTTTCCGAAAGATAAGTCACCTCGGAAATTTGATCATCACAAAATGGAACGGATGGAAGATCATAAGCCATTTGACGAACCCGCTGAATTTCGGGAAGATAGGCCTGACTATCCTAAACCTCCCAGAGGATTCAAACCATTTCATTTGATTCCACCTCTCACTAATGTCATGATTGGTATTTTAATTATCGTTTTTAATAGAGGCTTAAAGCTCCAATTTCGTTTTTTTGAGAATCAGAAAAAGATAATGGAACTTGAGAATCAGAATATTCAAAATGAACTAAATTATCTGAAACATCAGATCAATCCCCACTTTTTCATGAATACGCTTAATAACATTCATGCTTTAATCCGAAGTAATCCTGAAAAAGCGGAAGATGCCATCGTTGGGTTCTCTAAGATGATGCGCTATTTATTGTACGAGTCAAATTTGGAGAAAGTCTCTTTAGAAAAAGAGTTTGTTTTGATTAGAAACTATATTGAACTGATGCGCTTGCTCCTTACAGATCATGTAAAGATAAATCTTGAGTTGCCCTGGATTTTCCCAACGGTTAGCGTTCCCCCTCTCATTTATATCACATTCCTTGAAAATGCTTTTAAACATGGTATCAGTTATTCCAAAGAATCTTATATCCATTTTAAAATCACTTATGACGATCACTACATTTACAGTATAATACAAAACAGCAATCACAGCGTCAAATCGGAGACCGGTTCCGGTATTGGTTTAGAAAATGTAAAAAAACGTCTTAATTTGATTTATGGGAAAAAATACAAGATGAAAATAACCGAAAAACCGGAAGAGTTTAAAGTTGAATTACAAATACCGATTTCAATATGATCCGTTGTATAACCATTGATGATGCCCCTCTAGCATTAGCGCAAATTAATGATTTCGTTTCCAGAGTCCCATTTCTGGAATTGGTAGGATCGGCAAGTAATGCCTACGAAGCAATGGAATTACTAGCCAAAAACAAAGTGGATTTGATTTATACTGACATTGATATGCCCGATTTGAATGGCTTAGACTTTGTTAAAAGTGTTACTCAAAAGCCTATGATCATCTTTTCAACGGCTTATTCAGAATACGCCATTGAGGGATATAAGATTGAAGCTATCGATTATCTTTTGAAACCCTATAGTTTTAATGAATTTCTTAAATCAGCCAACAAAGCCCTCGAATACTTCGAGTTTAAGAAACATACTGATGCAAATCCAACGAAAGAGAAGTTAACCCATATATTCATAAAAGCGGATTACAAAATCATCAATGTAGCCATTGAAAATATCCAATTCATTCAGTCTCAAAGTGATTATGTTAAATTTTTCATTGAAGGTTCAAAACCGCTCATGAGCCTAATGAGTATGAAATCGTTAGAAGAACTTTTACAAAATACAAATATTATTAGGGTACATCGATCCTATTTTATTAATATCAAGAAGATCAATTACGTAGCGAATCAGATTATTCGTATTGGTTCCCATGAAATTCCTTTAGGAGATTCCTATAAAGCAGCTTTTCTTGAATGTATTCAACAGAATGGAATCGGATAATCAATTCAAACTCTGTTATGTCTGTTCATAATGGAATTAACATTGTTTAAACACACTCCATTCTTCTTTCATTGTTGATGGTTTTTATCGGTTCTGGTTAATGTAATATGATGATCTGCAGAATTATAAACAAATGGAATAGGTTCAACTGTTACATCACTTTTATCTAGACCAAATGCTCTCTCTTCTTTCAATCCTAAACGATTTAAAATGAAATAACCATTTAGTAACAAACCTTTACGAATGGAGAATTCATTCTCAAACGATAAATATTTTTCTAATACAACAAATTTATAATCGGGGGCACTGCTATATTTAGTGGATCCATTCGGGATTAAATGCATATTCAATTCTTCATTTTGGATCAATTCCATCATAATCTTCTTAAAATACAATTCAGTTCGTGGTCT
>DAONEU010000012.1:0-32496 GCA_035403245.1 Bacteroidales bacterium
ATAGCTGGTTTGTTTACTTTGTCCACTTCAGGAGGAGTACCTTGTTGTTTATAAACGATGAAGTAGTTGTCTTTAAAGTATTTGTTAGCGAAATCAATGATATCTTTTTTTGTGATTTTTGAGTACATGTTGATCGATTGAGATGCCATATCCCATGGAATATTGTTTAAGAATGCATTAGACATCATCCTTACTCTGGCTTCGTTACTCTCCAATTGTCTCATTTCAGATAATCTCATATTGTCAATTGCAGCCGTAAGAAGTGCATCATCAAATTTTCCTTGTTTAAGAAGTTCAATTTGTTCTAAAATGAGATTTCTGACTTCTTTCATATTTTGGCCCTCTTTAGGTTTGCCGTAGAATGCTAATGATGAGTTATCACATAATACGTAAGAGAAAGCTGCAACACTTCCGGCCAATTGTTTTTGGTTGATGTTTAAGTCTAATAAACCGGCTTTTCCGTTGTATAGGATTTGAGAAACCATGTTTAAAAGGTAGATCTCTTTTGAGTTAGCAGGTTGGTCAATTCTAAATGCCATTCTGAAAAATTCAGCTTCTAGACCGGTAACTTCAGCTATGGTAGGTTGGTTGGTTGGAATTTCAGGTTTAACAACGAATACTGGAACTGGTTTTGATTTTAGGTGCCCAAATTGTTTGTCAATAATAGCAATAGCTTCATCATAGTCGAAGTCACCGGATAATATGATAGCCATATTATTAGGTACATAGTATGTGTCGAAGAATTTGCGGATGTTCTTCATGGAAGGGTTTTTCAAATGTTCAGGTTCCCCTAAAGTGGTTTGTTGTCCGTATGGATGGTTTGGATACAGCAAGGTCATTAATTTGTCGTTCGATTTTCTACTGTCATTGGTTAATGACATGTTTTTCTCTTCATATACAGTTTCTAATTCAGTATGGAAAAGTCTTAAAATAGGCATCTCAAAACGGTCTGCTTGAACGATAGCCCAGTTTTCCAATTGGTTTGAAGGGATGTTTTCAATATAAACAGTATAATCATTTGATGTTCCGGCGTTTGTTCCTTGAGAACCAATGAATTTCATGATTTTATCATATTCGTTGGGAGCAGCAAATTTACTGGCTTCGTAGGAAAGACTGTCGATTTGTTTATAGATTGCGTTTCTTTGAGTCTGGTCTGTAGTTACACGGTAGATTTCGAACATATCTTCAATCTGGTTGATCAATGCGCTCTCTTTTTCCCAGTTTGTTGTTCCCATTCTTGGAGTTCCTTTAAACATCATGTGTTCAAAGTAGTGTGCCAATCCGGTAGTCTCTTTTGGGTCATTTTTACTACCTGCACGAACAGATACATAACATTGAATTCTTGGAGCATCTTTGTAAACGGATAAATACACTTTTAAACCGTTGTCTAAAGTGTAGATTCTTGCATTCAACGGATCATTTGGAGCCGTTTCATATTTGTAAGTCTTTTGCGCAAAAGCAGCAGAAATCGTTACAAATGACAAAAGCAGAATAAATAAAAATTTAATTTTTTTCATTTTGTAAAATATTAATGATGGTTAGATTTTTTCTAGATGGATCGGACAATTATTCGTTCTCCTCTTCAAATTGTTGCAGGATTTTTTCCAGTTCTTTGAGATGTTTTCCATAAAACATAGACACCCAGATTCCTACTAGGAAAATTGCCAGAATGGTGAACAAGATCACCAACATGAGTGCTGCAAAATATCCATAGTTTTCGTGGGTAAAGCTATCAGGAAGATTCATGATGATCTCAAATATTTTCTCTGATCTTCCCTTGGAGAGGACGATAAAGAAAAGGATAAAACCGTAAGGTACGAGCAGGTAGTTGATGGTTTTATAAAGTCGGATAGTGTTTTTCAGTTCATAGTAGATCTCAGAAATGGAGCGGTAGGAGTTGAAGGTTTTATGGTTGGTGTTTTTGTAATAGCTGTAAAAGCTTTTGTAGTAGGGGACTGCACTGATAATTAACAGAAAGAGTACAATATAATATACCAGTTCTGAGATCCCGCTGATTTGGTATATCGAGATAAACGGAACAATCATTAGGAAAATAACACTGATGATCATCAGAAACATCTCTGTTTTAATGTTTTTCCGGATTTTATCGATAGGGGTCTGCGCTTTTTTGATTTTGTTTAAATCGTCAGGTATGGGCACGGATGACTCCTGTTCTTTCCACTCTTTTTTTAAATCCTCAAAGTTAAATTTGTCACTTTTCATATCCATTTCTAATAATAATTTCTTGTAGTTTGTCTTTAATTCTGTTCAATTTCACTCTTGCATTTCCTTCAGTAATCCCCAGTTGTGTTGCGATCTCCTTATGTGACATCCCTTCCAGATATAGAAAAATCAATGCTTTCTCCACTTTGTTAAGCTCTTGCACGGCTTTGTAAAAATGTTGTAGTTGATTCTCTTTTTCTTCATAATTGGATACTTCGCTTTTTAACTGAAACGCTTCCTCATTCAAAGCCACTTCCAAGTTCGATTTTTTGCTTTCCTTTTTGAATTGGGTTAAAGCTGTGTTTAACGCAACTCTGTACATCCAGGTGGAGAAGCTACTCTTGCCGAGAAAGTCATCGTATGAGCTCCAGAGATGGTACACAATTTCCTGACGAAGCTCCTCTTGGTTCTCTTCGTTGTCTTCATACATTCGGGAGATCTTGTACAATATTCCCTTATGTTTTTCTAAAAGTGCTAGAAACTGCTTCTCTTTTTCCATCTAATGAGTCTATTCTCGCTTCGTTTATACTTTTCTACTCATGGATGATTAAGCTCTACTTAGAAGCTACTACGATGGTAGCTGCTATACCTACTAAAACTGCTGAAATTGTTATCATATAATTTGTTTTTTAGAGTTAGTTGTGAAATCATTTAAAATGTTACAAATTTTTCAAAATTAAATCTGGATCACCTGTTGCGCTTTTGCTAAGTCTTGTTCATCCACGTAAATAGCAACGGTACCATCCAGATTTCCCATGGTGGATGGGAAAATAGAAGAAGGATTATCTTCAGATAGGAAGCATTCGATTCCAGCATTTTCAAGCGCACCTTTTAAGATGTTCGCCTCAATGGAATCTTGACACGAGATTAAAACTACCGGTTCCATAATATCTTGAATTAAAAAGTCTTGAAACAGAAACAATCGGAAATGAGTGAGTCGGTTTCAATGGCAAAGATACAAATAAATGTGCTAATGTGCTAATGTGCTAATGTGCTAATTTGGGAAAGGGGCAAGGGGAAGGGGGAAAGGGTATTGGGTTTTGGCTTTTGGCTTTTGGGTTTTAGTTTTTACTTCTTAATTCTTACTTTTTACTTCTTACTTCAAAAAACTCTTAACTCTTCACTTTTCACTCTTCACTGAAAAAACCGCTTGCGGTTTTTCGCGTTAGGGATTGAAAGGGCGCGAAGCGGTACGAGCTGGAACGAGCGCCGCGATGATTGATCCAATTTGGGATGAGCCATCTTAAGCGAAGTGCAGCGAAGTACGGGAGCGAAGCGGACCCCTGGAAAGCCCGACGGCAGCAGGGTGGGCTTGTGGTGCGGGTGGTGCCGGAACGCCCAAAAAAATGAATAATTAATAATTAAAAATGAATAATAAACTAGGGGAAAGGGGAAAGGGGAAAAGGAAATGGGGAAAATTAAAAATTACGAATTAAAGGGAGGTTCAACTTTTAAACCTTTAAACAGCGAAGCAATTAAACCCTTAAAAAACTAAAACCTGATAACTGAAACCTGATAACTAAAACCTGATAACTAAAACCTGATAACTAAAACCTGATAACTGAAAACTGATAACTGAAATCCAAAACCCTACTTCAACAATCCCCGGAAATGTTTGGTGAAAAGTTGTTTCACTTCTTCCATGGAAACCTCGCGCTGAAGCTCCTTTTGAATCGATGTGACCCCTTTGTCTACAAAACCACATGGATTGATGTAGTTGAAATATGTTAAATCGGTGTTGACATTCAAGGCAAAACCATGCATAGTGACAAATTTGGACGCGCGGACACCAATAGCACAGATTTTTCGCGTGTTTTGTTTGCCTACATCTAACCAAACACCGGTTGCACCCTCAAAACGTGTGCCTATAATGCCAAATTCAGCAATCGTTAGAATAATCGCCTCCTCTATGGTGTGAATGTATTGCTTTAACGATACTTTATGATTGTCCAAATCTAAAATCGGATACCCAACTAACTGTCCTGGTCCATGATAGGTTATATCCCCACCACGATCGATCTTGAAAAATGTGGCTTGGATCTTATTCAGGAACTCTTCATTGATCAACAGATTGTTCTCGTGTCCACTCTTCCCTAACGTGTAAACATGAGGATGCTCACATAGGATCACTTTTTCGAGATCATACGTAGGTTTTCCTACTTTTTTAGTCTCAATAATGTGATTGAAAATGGTTTCTTGCTGCTCCCAGGCTTGCGCATACGGGATGGTGCCCCAATCAATAAATTCCATAATATTCGTCTAAAATGGTTATCTGTTTTCTTCGATTTTCTTTAAAAATGAGCGTTCTGCCATATAAGATGATCTTACTAATGGCGCACTTTCAACACTTTCAAATCCTAGAGAAAGTGCTACTTCCTTGTATTTTTCAAAAACTTCAGGAGTTACATATTCAGCAACTTCAATATTTTGAATCGTGGGTTGAAGATATTGCCCAATAGTAATCATCTGACAACCAATGGCTTTTGCCTCTTTCAATAAATCAATCACCTCTTCTTGAGTTTCCCCAAGTCCTACCATAATGCCGGTTTTTGAAACAAGTCCCGATTTTACGATCGCTTTTAAAGTGTCTAAACTTTTATCGTAAGTGGCTTTGCTCCTTACCGTTGGAGTCAATCTTTTCACTGTTTCCAGATTATGCGCAATAATATCAGGTTTTGCATCAACAATTGGTTGCAATTCTATTTCGTTGTAATCCGGAATCAAAAGCTCAATGATCGTATCAGGGTTTAATTCCTTGATTTTTAGCACAGTTTCTGCCCAATGAGCAACCCCTTTATCGGGTAATTCATCGCGGTCAACAGAAGTGATCACACAGTGTTTTAGTTTCATGAGTTGAATACTCTCAGCAATCTTCAAAGGTTCTTGTGGGTCTAATGGAAGCGGTTTGCCCGTTTTTGTAGCACAAAACTTACATGCTCTGGTGCAAATTTCCCCCATAATCATGAATGTTGCAGTTCCTAAACTCCAGCATTGTGCCTTATTTGGACATTTTCCACTACTGCAAATCGTATGTAATTGGTGCTCATCAACCATCTTTTTGACAAAAGGATAATGCTCGCCACTCTCAATTTTTATCTTTAACCATTCAGGTTTTCTAGTGATTTTCATAAATTATTTTAAATGGTTTCTCGAATGATATAGTCTGTAATCAGACGATATATCGAATCATAAGGAGTATCTTTAAGTTCTGTTAAATGTTCTTCAATAATTTTAAAATCTTTTCTTTTTGCCGGTCCTGTGAGCGTATCAATTGGTTTTTTCTCGTTAGTTTTGTGGACAGTTTCTTCTAACAAAGGAAGCATGATTTGCCAGTCAATTTGTTTCTTTTGTAAGATTTTATAAGCAATATCATACATAATTGTAGAAAAATTGGAAGCAAAAACAGCAGCTAAATGAATAGTATGTCTATCTTCAAAATTGATGGGATACACTTTTTGTGAAAAAGTTGCAGCAAATTCCATTAAAATTTGAGTAGTCTGCTCTTGATCTCCTTCTACGCAAATGGGAACTTCAAGTTCAGGATTGAACGATGAGTCATCTTTGCAATGGATCGTTTGAAAAGGATACAAAACGCCAAAATGATCGGCTTTATCTTGAAAAATTGTAATAGGTAATGCTCCAGCTGTATGAACGGCTAATTTCATTTGAAAAGGTATGTTAGCAATTACTTCAGGATAAACAGCATCTTTCAGAGAGAAAATATACAAGTCTGAATCCTCTAAAAGTTTAGAAAAATCTCTTGAAGAAACCTGTTGAACGGTTATTAAATTATTGTTCTGGCGTAATAAAGTTTGAAAATACCAATTGGCAACATTTCCGGTACCAATGATAGAGATTTTGGATATCATCAGCTAATTAGATTTCAAATTGAATTCAATCGCATCTTTCATTTCGCTAAAATAGTGAAATGTCATGCCCTCAATAAAGTTTTCTTTAATTTCATCAATATCTTTTTTGTTTTCAGAAGAGAGCACAATATCGAAAATCCCGGCTCTTTTTGCGGCCAAAATTTTCTCTTTAATTCCCCCAACAGGTAAAAGCTTTCCTCTTAACGTGATTTCGCCTGTCATAGCGATTTTGGGTTTAATAAGGCGTTTGGTATATGAAGAAACGATAGAAGTTAACATCGTTATACCGGCAGATGGACCATCTTTTGGAGTAGCCCCTTCAGGAACATGGATATGCACTTTGGTTTCCTCAAATATTTTCTCATCAACATTGTAATCTTTAGCATGAGATTTGAAATATTCGTAAGCAATAGTTGCAGATTCCTTCATCACATCACCTAGGTTTCCGGTCATTGTAATCACACCTTTACCACTATTGATTACTGATTCCACAAAAAGAATCTCACCGCCAACAGAAGTCCAGGCTAAACCGGTTGCAACACCAGCAACGCTATTATCTAAGGATTTCTCTTTTTGGAATATTGGTGCTCCTAAAGCATTGTGAATATCATCTTCTGATACTGCTTTTCTCTTCAATTTGCCGCTTGTAACATACTCTGCAGCTCTTTTTCGTATTACTTTAGCAATCAGTTTTTCCAAATGTCTGACTCCTGATTCTCTTGAGTAGTTTAGAATTATTTTTTCAATGATAGAGTCTGAAAACTGAATCTTTTTCTTCTCTAACCCGTTTTCTTTAAGCTGTTTAGGAATTAAGTGTCTTTGAGCAATTTGAATTTTCTCCTCCAAGAGATAACCGGCAATATCAATAATCTCCATTCTATCGAGCAATGCCGGATGAATATTACCAAGATTATTGGCTGTGGCTATAAAAAGAACGCGAGAAAGATCAAAAGTAGTTTCTAAATAGTTATCATAGAAACTTGTATTTTGTTCAGGATCAAGAACTTCAAGTAATGCTGCTGAAGGATCTCCCTGAACATTCATTCCAATCACTTTGTCGATTTCATCTAGGACAAAAACAGGATTGGCCTGGCCCGCTTTTCTCATGCTTTGGATGATTCTGCCGGGCATAGCACCGATATATGTTTTTCTATGTCCGCGTATCTCAGATTCATCACGAAGGCCTCCCAAGGACATTCTAATGTATTTTCTGCCAATGGCATCTGCAATAGATTTTCCTAAGGAAGTTTTACCAACTCCCGGAGGGCCTGCCAAACACAAAATAGGCGATTTCATGTCACCTTTTAGTTTCAAGACAGCTAAATATTCAATAATCCTTTCTTTTACCTTTTCGAGGCCAAAATGATCTCGGTCAAGAATATTTTGAGCATTAGTTAGATCAAAATGATCCGATACATATTCATTCCAAGGAAGATCTACTATTAACTCAAGATAGTTCAGTTGAATAGAGTAGTCGGGTGTCATTGGATTAGAACGCTGAAGTTTCTTTAACTCTTTTTCAAAGAGGTCTTTAGTTTCAGGATTCCATTTTTTAAGTTTAGATTTAGCGATCAGTTCTTCCGTATCTTTATCAATAGGTGATCCACCCAACTCTTGTTGAATCGCTTTCATCTGTTGATGCAGAAAATACTCTTTTTGTTGACGATCCATTTCCTCTTTAGACTTGTTTTGAATTTGATTTTTCAATTCAAGTATTTGAAGATCTTTATTTAAAAAACGAAGAATCAATTTAGCTCTCTCAATAATTTCCGGCATCTCCAAAATTGCTTGTTTATCAGAAATGCTGATTGAAAGATTTGAAGTGATAAAGTTTAATAAGAAAGTAGGGCTTTCGATATTTTTTAGTGCATGCCCGGTTTCACGAGGCATATTATTGGAAAGCTTCAACATTTGTTGAGCGGTATCTTTAATGGAGTCTATAAGAGCTGTAAAAGTTTCATTAGACTGAATTGTTTCGTCATGATCATTAGTCTCAAACTCTTTAACTCTGGCTTTATAGTAAGGCTCAACCTGAGTTAACTCTAACAATTGAAATTTCTTAATACCTTGTACAATGATAGTAACACTTCCATCGGGCATAGACAAAAATTTAAGAATTTTTGCGAGGGTACCGACGGAGTACATATCGTCTTGTGTTGGATCTTCAACTTCATTATCTTTTTGAGTAATAACACCGATAGGGGAGTTGTTTCTGGAGTATTCCTGAGCCAGTTTGATGGATTTATTTCTTCCTACTGTAATGGGAATAACCATACCAGGGAATAATACCGTATTGAGTAAAGGAAGTATAGGAATAACTTCATCAATAATCTCATCCTTGAGTAATTTTTCATCTTCTAAAGAAAAAAGAGGTATGAAATTAGTTTCAGAGTTAATCAAATCATTCATTAAAAAGAGGTCATCAAGCATATTAATTAGTTTTTGCATACAATCTACGGATTATCCTTAAATATGTTTCATCAATATCAATATTTCTGCGCTTCATCATAGCAATTTCTGAAGCTGTAATTTTTTCAATACTATTTTTAGTGTACCCTTGGTCAGGAGATCCAATCATAAATGACTGAATATGAAAAGCTTGGAAGTTTGAACCGTACACATTAGAACAAATACCCATAACTGTACCGGTATTAAAAGAGACATTAATTCCACATTTAGAATGATCTCCCATGATTAACCCACAAAATTGTAAGCCGGTTTTTGGATAAGAATCAGTTGCATAATCCCATTGTTTAACAATGGAATAATCGTTTTTTAAATTTGAAGAGCTTGTTCCTGCTCCAATATTGCACCAGGTTCCAATCACAGAATTTCCTAAAAAACCATCATGAGCCTTATTAGAGTAGCCAAACATCACAACATTACTTAGTTCACCACCAACTTTACAAAATGGGCCAATTGTTGTTCCTTCATAAATTTTAGCCCCCATTTTTACTACACCATGATCTAATAGGGCAAAAGGGCCACGAATCAAGGCACCTTCCATGATTTCAGCATCTTTACCGATATAAACGGGTCCATTCTTACAATTGATGGTAGCTGCTTCAATATGGGCTCCCTCTTCAATAAATAATTGAGTTGGATCACCCAATAATATGTTTGTGTGACTTAATGGAGCACTGGTTCTATTTTTAGTCAATAAATGGAAATCAGATACAATTTCTAGAGCATTATATTGGAAAATATGATGTTTCTCAGAAATGGAAGTATATAACTCAGAGTAAGTTTGCGCTTTAAATGGAGTTAAAGAATCAAGAAAATTTATAGAATCTGTTCTGACGGCTATCAATTCATCATCTGGATTTAATAAAGCAGTTCCAAAGGGTAGATTCAAGATAGTTTGGACTAAGTTTTGTGATGGAATACAATTTCCGGCAATAAAAAGAGTGTCTTTTTCAATTTTTAACGGATACAGTTCCTGAAGATCTAAATCTGTATGAATTGATACTTTTTGATTCAGTAATAATTCCCATTTTTCTCTAATTGTTAAAATACCTACTCTAATTTCAGAGATGGCTCTAAGAAATGTTAAAGGTAATAATTTGGTTTTGTACTGATTATCAAAAAGAACTATATTCATTTTATATAAAATAAAAAATGAGGCCTTTTTATTAAAAAAGCCTCAAATGATTATCATGATTTGATCTTAATTTTTCTTGTCAAAATGTTTTTGATACTTGTTGCGGAATTTATCAACACGACCCGCTGTATCAACTAATTTAACTTTACCAGTGAAAAATGGGTGTGATGTGTTAGAAATTTCCAATTTAACGAGTGGATATTCGTTCCCGTCTTCCCACACGATTGTGTCTTTTGTTTTGATAGTAGATTTGCTAACAAATGCAGTTTCATTAGACATATCTTTGAAAACCACTGTTCTATACTCCTTTGGATGAATGTCTTTTCTCATTTCTTTACTTTTTTTAATTGGTCGGCAAAATTACAAAAAAAATCGATATAATGAGTGCCTTTTCCCAATATTTTTATGATTATTAATATTATTTTTCTTTTTTACAATTTTATAAATTTGTTATAAACCTCATTATTAAGTATTAAGCATTTTAATTGTAGGTTTTAATAACATCTAATTGTTGATTTTTTTAACCTTTTCTAGCTTTGATCATGGATGATGTTTTCGATTTACCTAAACGAATCATATCCAAAAGTGGACGATAGGATGGACAACTGAAAGAGCAGGAACCGCATTCGCAACAATCTAAAATTCCAAATTTTTCACAAGATTCATAATCTTTTTTATCAGATAATGGAGCTAAAATGAATGGTTCCAATCCCATTGGACATGCTTTAACACATTTTCCACAACGAATACAATTTTCGATTTCACCTCTTTTGCTCTCTTTTTGATCCATTAATAGTAAACTGGACATCCCTTTAACAGCAAATGAGTTTAGATTAGCAATTGCTTTTCCCATCATTGGTCCTCCTGAAATCACCTTACCGGTATCTTCAGGAATACCTACATGATCCAAAATTTCTTGAATAGATGTTCCAATTCTAACTTGATAGTTCTTTCTGTTAGTTAATTTTTTTCCTGAAACTGTCAAGAAAGTTTCAATCAAAGGTTTATTTTTTTGAACTGCTTCATAAACAGCGTGACAGGTAGTAAAGTTATTTACAATAACACCAATTTCTATAGGTAGTTTACCACTTGGAACTTCTCTATTAACAACTGCTTTAATTAATTGTTTTTCGGCACCTTGTGGATATTTAGTTTTTAGTGGTACGATTTCAATTTTGGGATATTGTGCAGCTACTTTAGTTAAATGAGCGATAGCATCAGGTTTGTTATTTTCAATACCAATTAAAGCTTTAGGAGCACCGGAAGCAATTAAAAGGGCATTTACACCCACTAAACACTCTTCTGCTCTTTCCAACATCATTCTGTGGTCGATGGTAATGTAAGGTTCACACTCAGCGGCATTAATGATTAAAAATTCCACTTTTTTATTTTCGGGAATCATATATTTTACATGAGTAGGGAAACAAGCACCACCTAAACCAACAATACCACACTCTTTAATTCTTTCAATGATTTCAGCTTTTGAAAGGGTGATCTCTTTTTTTAGATCTTTTGAAGTATCAATATGTTCTGCCCATTCGTCATTTTCAACATTAATCACGATGGCATTTTTTTTGAATCCAAAAGCATCAGGAACCAAATCAATTGATTGAATGGTACCTGCATAAGGAGAATGGATATTTGCACCAATAAATCCTTCAGCTTTAGCAATTAATTGTCCAACTTTAACTACATCTCCCTTGTTTACAACAGGTGTTGATGGAGCCCCTAAGTTTTGATTTAAATAAATTGTCGCTTGTTTAGGTAAAGGAAATACCTCAACAGTGATCTCTTTTGAAAATTTATTTTCTTCGGGATGAATTCCTCCAATTTTAAAACTTTTCATACGTTTATTTTTTACTTTTTGTAGTTAGTTGACTGCTTCCATTACTTCTTCAACTGCTTTTACTTCTTTCTTAGGTGGAAAGTTAACTTCGTGAATGCAATTAGTAGGACATTCAGTCACACATTTTCTGCATAATTTACACTTAGTTTCATCAATATAGGCTAAGTTATTGTTTACAGTAATCGCGTCAAATGCACAAACTTTTACACATTTGCTACATCCAATACATGCTACATCACAATTTTTCTTAGCATATCCACCTTTATCGATATTTGAACAAGCTACATAAATTCTTCTGTTCTTAATCCCTTTTTTTCTGATTTCAAATAATAATCTTGGACAAGCTTTCACACATGCACCACAACCCACACAATTTTCTTCACTTACAACAGGAAGCTTAGTAACCGGATCCATTTTTAATGCATCAAATTTACATACGTTAACGCAATCTCCACAACCTAAACAACCATATTGACATCCACTCTCACCTGAGAAAAGTGTTGCAGCATAAGCACAACTTAATGCGGAATCATAGAAAGATTTAGCCGGAGCTAGTTCACAAGTTCCATTACATTTTAATACGGCAATGACAGGATCAGAAACTACTGGTGTAACACCTAATATTTCGGCAATTCTAGTCATGGTATCAGATCCACCTGCAGGACAATTGAGTCCTTCCAAGCTTCCTGCTTTTACTATAGCATCAGCTAAACCTCTACAACCAGGATAACCACAACCACCACAGTTGGCACCCGGAAGATTTTCAGCAACTTCATCAATTAAAGGATCTTCTTCAACTTTAAATGCTTTTGCAATAAAAAATAAAATGATTGCAGAAATTAAGGCTATTCCACCTAAAACTGCAGATGCTAAGAGAATGAAATTTATATCCATCGATTACATTTTTTGTGGGTGCAAAAATAAAAATAAAATCTTAATTTTGCACCCTAAATCTTAAAATAAATGCATTTTAATTATCCCCATTTCCTTATCGCCTTTTTTGCTCTTTTAATCCCTATTTTTATTCATTTATTTAACTTCAGAAAGTATAGATCTGAACACTTCTCCAATGTCAAATTACTCAAAGACATTCTCCTTAAAACCAAAAAAGAATCGCGATTAAAACACTATATAGTATTGATATTAAGAATACTAGCTATATCAGCATTAGTCTTAGCTTTTGCTCAGCCTTTTATTCCTAATCATAACATTAAATCGCAAAAAGGTAATCTGGTTTCCATTTTTATTGATAATTCATTTTCTATGGAAGCTAATTCCAAAAATGGATCATTCTTAAAAGAAGCAACTGATGCCGCTAAAAAGGTCGTAAATGAGTTTTCCTATAATGATGATTTTATTCTAATTACTCACGACTTTTCAGCAAAACAATCCCAGATTCTGAATAAGGATGAAATTTTAAATGAAATTGAAATGATTCAAATCTCTCCAAAAAGTCAAAATTTTTCTGATATTTGGAAGTTTAATAAAAATATTGGATCCTATTCTCATAAATCAAATTCTTTACATTACTACATTTCTGATTTCCAAAAGAATTTTGTTGATTTTTCAGCACTCAAAAAAGATACCTCAGGATACAATTTCCTGATTCCAATAAAAACAGAAGATGTTTCTAATGTGTCTATTGATTCTTGTTGGTTCCTTTCTCCGGTTTTTAAATTGGGATATCAAGTTACCCTAAATGTGAGAATTAAAAACTATAGCGAAACAGAAGTGGTAAAACTTCCTGTCAAATTGTATATTAACAACGTTCAAAAATCACTTAATGCGGTTGATATTAAACCTCAAAGTTATGCTGATTGTCAATTAAACTATACAGTTAATTCAATTGGAAATCAAACTGCTTATATTGAAATCGATGATGCCCCAATCCATTTTGACGATCGATTCTATTTTGTTTATAATGTTACAAATAACTCTTCTGTTGTCGCAATTTCTGATAATAATTCAAACCGTTATTTGAATGCTCTTTATGGAAAAGATTCCTTGTTTGTTTATCATAATCTGAATTTAAATCAAATCAACTATGATCTTTTAAAAACGGCAAATCTTGTTGTTCTTGACCAAATTAAAACCCTATCCACCGGATTGCAAGATGAATTGCAAAAATATATTCAATCAGGTGGACATCTGTTAGTTTTTCCTGCTGAGACCATAGATCTCCCTTCTTGGAACTCTTTTAGTAAAAAAAATAATATTCCTGAATATCAACTACTCCAATCTACATCTTTAAAAGTGAATCAATTAAATATTGAAAGCATCTATTTTAAAGGGGCTGTTGCTTCTGATTACAAAGATTTTGATATGCCTGCTATACTGAAATACTATTCAATATTCAATAAATCTATTTCAGGAGAACCAATTATGACTTTGGAAAATGGGGATCCACTTTTATCCGTTTATGATATTGGAAAAGGTAAAGTTTTCTTATCAAGTGTTGCCATGAATGATAATTTCGGAAACGCCCACAAAAATGCACTCTTTTTCGTACCACTTCATAATATTGCCTTAATGGCTCAAATGCAATCAAAATTTTACCATATTATTGGTGTTGATGAACAAATTGTTATTAATAAACCCAACCTTGGAGCAGAAGATGTTTTTACAATTAAAGCAATGAATTCATCAGTTGAGTTTATTCCGGAAATGAATAACTTTGGAAATGAAGTAGCGCTTTATTTTCATTCACAAGTGGAAAAGGATGGTTTTTATACTGTTTTACAAGATGAAGATACTGCAGCAATTGCAGCTTTTAATTTTAATAGATCTGAGTCTGACTTAACCTATTATTCCGAAGAAGAATTAGAAAAAATTTCTGAAGATAGTTATAATAAAATTTCATTATTAGATTATCAAACTAAAGATTTCTCTAAAGAAGTATCAGAAAAATTGAATGGAAAACCTTTATGGAGATGGTTTATCTATTTGTCATTATTTTTCTTATTATCAGAAATTTTAGTGCTTCGTTTTTGGGGAAAACCTATTTACAGGAAGTAATTTTTTTTAATTTCTTAAAAATTGTTAAAAAATTATTTAAAATGAATATGTATTCATTTTTGTGATATATTTGCACTATGAGATTACGTGATGATATTAAAAAAGAAAAGATATTTGACGCAGCATTAGACGTCGCACTTACCTATGGGTTTGGTGGTTTGACGGTAAATAAGATTGCATCAATAGCTACTGTTGCTCCCGGCACTGTTTATATCTATTTTACAAATAAAGAGGATCTGTTAAACCAGTTATTTTTAAAATTAATAAAGGAGAGCTTAGATAGGATCGTTTATAAATTAGATCCAAATCTACCTTTTAAAATCGGTTTAAGAACGGTATGGATTAACTATTTAATGCATAGAATAATGCATTATAAAGATAGTAATTTTTTATTGTTGTATTACAGATCTTCCTATATCACAAATGAACATAAAAAAATTGCTGAAAAATTAAAAAAACCGGTTTTAGATATATTGAAAATCGGAATTGAAGAGGGTTTAATCAAATCAGATGTAGATCCTAATTTGCTCTTTTTAGCTATTGTTGGTTTTGCTCGAGAAATCGCAGATGAGTTCGTAAATAAATCAGACTCTTTTACGGACAATGTGATTGATGAAACCTTTACTATTATTTGGGATATGATTAAATCTTAATTTTTTTTGAATTAAAAATGAATAAAAATTCATTTAAAAAATAGAAAACAAACGTTAAATTTAAAATTTTGAATTATGTTTTATTTTGAATCAATACCACTCCATAATTGGTTGATGTGGTTTGCTGTTTTAGCAATACTTTTAGGATTAAATGAGATCATCAGATATTCTAAATGGGGTAGTTTAGCCCTTTTTATTGCTTTACCTATTGTTTTGACACCCATTTGGTTTTCGATGGAGAGTGAAATCACCTCTTGGTTTACCTGGGTAAAAGTGTATTCTGCTTTGGCCGGTAGTATCATTTTTATGGTAATCCGTTTTACGAATTTTCATAAGAAACACAAATGGTACTTAATGCTACCTCCTGCTATATTGGGACTCAATATCTTAGAAGCCTGTATTAGAGAATTTCAGGTTGGATATGCGCAATTTAATGGATTTGTTGATGGAATGCAATACATCTCAGGTGGATGGAACTACTTTAATGCTATTGCCGGAATTTTAAATATTCTCTTAATGTGTGGATGGTTTGGAATTTATGCCTCCAAAGGGAAAAGAAAAGATATGATTTGGCCTGATCAAATCAGACTTTGGGTAATTGCATACGGATTTTGGAATATTTCTTATGTTTATTCCTGCGCTCCGGGAAACTCTTTCTATTCCGGATTTGCTCTAAATATTGCAGCTACAATTCCAGCCCTTTTATGGGCTAAAGGAGCGTGGCTTCAACATCGTGCTGCTACCTTATCTTTTTGGATGATGTGGGTGATGACTTTTCCATACTTTTTTGCTGTAGGAAGTCATTTCAATGTTGCTCCAAGTTATAACCCGGCAGCGAACTGGAGCATTGCATTAATTAGTTTTGGATTAAATGTTGGACTCGCTTTTTGGCAAGTATATAGAATTTATAAAAGAAAAGTAAATCCATATAAATCAGAATTATATACAGATTTACCTGAATATATAAGAGTTTCAAATAAGTAATTTTGGAATAATTATTCTGTAAAATTTCGCAAATCAATACCCCACATCAACTTTTCCCGGATAATGGAATAGTAATCGTTGGCATGAAAACGTGGGGTTTTGACAGTGAAGCGTTCCTTTGTAATGGTCAATTCACATGGATTTTCAATTTCAAGTCTTGTGGAATCTAAAGCCAAAACGAAACGATTACAACGACTTTGAACCTTGATGGTTATATTATCGTTATTGTTAACAATAATGGGTCTTACAGCTAACGTATGAGAGGAAATGGGTGTAATAATGTTTACATTTGTGCTTGGATGTAAAATTGGTCCACCACAACTTAATGAATAGGCCGTAGATCCAGTTGGAGTAGCGACGATAAGCCCATCAGCCCAATAGGTGTTTACTTTTTCTCCATTGATCCATACTAAGATTCCATTTACAGATGTATCATCAGAGGGTCTGATTGTTACGTCATTTACCGCAAAGAAATTATTTAAAGGCAACTCTTTGTCAGCAGAAAGATGCAAAAGGGAACGTTCTTCAATAATGAAGTCTCCTTTTTTTAAATAATTAAAATATTTCTCAAAATTCTTTTTGGTCACTGATGTAAGGAACCCGATACGTCCGGTATTAACCCCAACGATCGGAATCCCTAAATCAGCAACAATATTAGCTGTGTCGATAAATGAACCATCTCCTCCAAAAGAGATACAAAAATCAATAGGGGAATTATCCACAAGATCATTATAATTTTTGAAAATAGTGCACCCATCTGATAAAACCGAAAGTTTATTCTCTTCATTTAAGTTTTCATGAATAATCAATTCAACACCCTTGATTTTCATAAACCATAAGGCATGATGTATAAATTCAACATCAGAAATAGAATTTTTCCGGCAATATACGGCAATTTTCATTTAAAAACTAATTATACTCTTTAGCTTCAATTTGTTTATTGGCAATCATCATAGCGTTAAAAGCCAGTGCTTTCATTTCATCTTCACCTGGATATACATAAACAGGAGCAATCCAACTTACATATTCTTTGATTTTTTCAATTATAGGTTTCCCGTAAGCAATTCCTCCGGTTAGTAATATTGCTTCAGCTTTTCCTTGTAAAACTACAGCTGCTTCACCAATAGCTTTAGAAACCTGATAAGCCATTGCATGTTCAATAAGAAGAGCTTTCTCATCACCAGCAGCGGCCATTTTTTCAACTTCGTAAGCATCATTTGTTCCAAAGTAAGCCACATACCCTCCTTTACCAACAATCATTTTCTTCATATCATCTTTAGAGTATTTTCCACTAAAGCAATTCTCAATCACTTGATTCATTGGAAGTGTACCGGAGCGTTCCGGAGAGAATGGACCTTCACCATCTAAAGCTTGATTCACATCAATAACTTTTCCAAAATGATGAGCTCCAACACTGATTCCACCACCCATGTGTGCCACAATTAAATTCATTTTTTCGTACTCTTTTCCTTCATTTTGAGCATGAGTTCTGGCAATTGCTTTTTGATTTAGAGCATGAAAAATGGAGATCCTTTTATATAGTGGATGCCCGGCAATTCTTGCAAGATCTTGTAATTCATCAACAACTACAGGATCAGCGATGTAAGAATCTTGTAGTCCAATCGATTTTGCAATTTGATCAGCAATTAAACCACCCAGATTTGAGGCATGTTCCCCCGTAAATCCCATGATTAAGTGTTCTTTTAAAAGTTCATTCACTTTGTAAATTCCTGATGGAATGGGTTTGATTAAACCACCTCTACCAATAACAAAATTGATAGAATGGATATCGATATTATTTTCTTTTAATGTATTAATAATGATATCTTTACGGAACTCAGTTTGATCGGTTATCTTTTGAAAATCCTCGAGTTCCTCTGATGTATGTTTGATATTTTTGATAAATACTTGTTCATGGTTTTCAAATACAGCAATTTTTGTTGATGTTGAACCCGGATTAATCGCAAGGATTTTTGTCATAATAATAGTAGTTTTTAATTTCTTAATATTGCAAAAGTACATCATTTTTTTACAATTGCAAATTTTGATTATTTATTTGATTTATCTACCAAAAAAGCAAACTATTCCGAAATGGGAGTAGTTTGCTTTTCTTGAGAAATTATTCATTCTTTTATTCAAAAGAAACAATTGCTTTTTTAATAATTTCAATCGCTTCTCTTAATTGTTCTTCAGTAATAGTCAATGGGGGAGCAAAACGAATGATATGTTGATGCGTTGGTTTAGCTAAAACGCCCATCTCTTTCATTTTAACACAAACGTCCCAAGCTTCTTTACCGTTTTTAGGTTTGATTACAACAGCATTTAGTAATCCTTTACCACGAACAAGCTCAATCATATCTGTTTTAAGGTTTCTCATTTCTTCACGGAAAATTTTACCTAAATATTCAGCTTTTTCAGCTAAGTTTTCATCTTTAACTACTTCTAAGGCAGCAATAGCTACTTTACAAGCAATAGGATTTCCACCAAAAGTTGAACCATGTTCACCCGGTTTAATGGTTAACATAATATCATCATCAGCTAAAACTGCAGAAACCGGCATTGTACCTCCAGATAATGCTTTACCAAGGATCAAAATGTCAGGTCTTACGTTTTCGTGATCACAAGCTAATAAACGACCGGTTCTTGCAATACCAGTTTGTACTTCGTCAGCAATAAATAATACGTTTTTTGCTTTACAAAGTTCAGCTGCTTTAGCTAAATAGCCATCAGCAGGTACATAAACTCCGGCTTCACCTTGAATAGGTTCTACTAAAAATCCGGCTACATTTGGATCTTCTAAAGCTTTTTCTAAAGCTGGAATATCATTGTAAGGGATTCTGATAAAACCTGGTGTGAATGGACCATAACCTGCATAAGAATCAGGATCATTGGACATAGAAACAATAGTTATCGTTCTACCATGAAAGTTTCCATCACAACAAATTATTTTTGCTTGATTTTCTGGTAATCCTTTTTTTACATAAGCCCATTTACGACATAATTTTAAAGCAGTTTCATCAGCTTCAGCTCCTGAATTCATAGGTAATACTTTATCGTATCCAAAATATTCAGTAACATATTTTTCATAAACACCTAAAATGTCATTGTAAAAGGCTCTAGAAGTAAGAGTTAATGTTTGTGCTTGATCACACATCGCTTTTACGATTTTTGGATGACAGTGACCTTGATTTACAGCTGAGTAAGCTGATAGGAAATCATAATATTTTTTTCCTTCTACATCCCACATAAATGGACCTTCTGCTTTAGCAAGAACTACTTCAAGTGGATGATAGTTATGAGCACCATACTTGTGCTCTAATTCCATAGCCTGTTGACTTGACGTTACTTTTTCAATCATAAGTTGTTTATTTTTAATTGGTTATTGTTTTTCATAATGAGTCTGCAAATATAAATAAAATATTGGAATTAAAACTGATAATTAAAAATTTGATGTCTCATAAATAAACAGACAAAAAACAGCTGTTCATTTATTTTATCAGTTGTTTACTATATTCATATAATAGAATTCCTGACGCCATAGATGCATTAAGTGATTCAGCTGTATTAGGAGAGGTATGAAAGTGTGGAATCGTGATTTTTTTTTGAATAAGTCTAGATACATCGGGTGAAATTCCGTGACTTTCACTACCAATTACTAAAATGTCATTATAGCTAAATTTTTGATCATGAATTGGAATTCCGTCCATAAACATGCCATAGCTGACTCGATTTGTTTGACTAGATAAAAAATCTAAAATATTACCATACACTATTTTAACTCGACAAAAAGAACCCATTGTAGCTTGTATCGTTTTTGGATTTGCAAATTCAACACAATTTGCACTGCAAAAGATCTGATTAATTCCAAACCAATCAGCTGTTCTGATAATGGTTCCTAGATTTCCCGGATCTTTTATCTCATCCAAAACGATTATTGGTTTATTAGAATCAAATTGGTTGATTGAAAAAGTGGGTGTTTTAACCAGACAAAATATTTCTGGAGCAGTAGTTAAGCAACTGATTTTTTCCATCTCTTTTTCAGAAACAATTTGAATTGAATCCAGTTGATGAGAATTCAAATGATTTTCGTTAATCCATTTTTCTGATACAAATAATTCTAAAATCTCTAGATTTGAATTTTGCAGTTCATAATAAGACTTAGTGCCTTCTACAATAAAAATACCTTCAGTTTCACGATTTTTTTTTTGATGAAATAATCGAATTTGGGAAATTTTGGATTTTGAAATCATATCATTCTTTTATTTTATTTTTGAAGTAATTACCTCTTTCTTCAAAGTTTTTAAATTCATTATAACTGGCAGCTGCAGGAGACAATAGACATTTTCCGCCTTGAGGAGTTTTCTCAATACACAAAGCAATCACTTGATCGAAATTTTCTGTGATATAGGTATTTTGTTTGATTGGAGTCATTTCAGACCACTCTTGAAACATTCTTTTACCGGCAGGTCCTGTAAAAATAATGTGAGAAACAGAATGATGATTTAAATATTGATATAAACTACGATACTCTATACCTCTATCAAAACCTCCAAGTATAAGTGTGTCAACATTATACAAAGCCTCTAAGGCAGAAATTGTTGCTTCAGGAATAGTTGAAATACTATCATTATAGAAAAATATATCATGATAGTGACCCACATATTCAATTCTGTGTTCTAACCCTTGAAAGGTACTGATATGTTTAGTGATTTCATTTGGATCTACATTTAAGGCTTCACAGGCAAGTATTGAAGCCATGATATTATAAAAATTGTGTTTTCCCGGTATATTTTGAAAAGAAGAAATGGAATAAACGGATGACAGATTCCCATTTTTTTTGCTCATTATAAAATCACCTTCAACAAATGCCCCATTTTCAATGGCATCAACGCGACTAAAAGGAAAATTATGAGTTGTAATTGAATGTAGACTTGGTGATTGGCTAATCAGATAATCATCTTCATTGTAAATAAAGATATCTTTTTTATTTTGTAAAGTATGAATTTTCCATTTAGCATTCACGTAATTTTCAAAATTATTGAAATGATCTAAATGCTCTTGGAACAAGTTTAAAAGAATACTAATATGAGGAGCATGATGAACATATTCTAATTGATGAGCAGAGAGTTCTGTAACTACGATTGTTTCATTATCAATATTTTCAATTAAATCAAATAAAGGAATTCCAATGTTGCCTCCAAGTAAAACGTTGGGCCTATTATTTTTTAGAATATGGTAAATTAATGAGGATGTAGTACTTTTCCCTTTTGTGCCAGTAATCCCAATGGTTTGGTATTTAAAATGTTTTAAGAAAATTTCTGTTTGAGATGAGATTTTATCAATATCAAAAGTTGTTTTGATTTTATTTAGTGAAATTCCCGGAGTTTTAATTACAATATCAAAATCGTTAATAGAATCCAGATAGTCTTCACCTGTGATCAAAGTAACATTAGTTTCCAGAAAATTGACATCTTTTTTATCGGCAATAGTAAGGTGTTGGTAGGGGAGGTACTTTCTTAGAAATTTGTAGGTTGATTGACCTTCTCTTCCAAAGCCGAGTATTAAAATGTTCTTATTAGCAAAAAAATCAATTATAGCGCTAATGTGATTCATGAGTAAAGCGTTTAAATACATAAAAATTTTGTCCCTATTTGAAAATTAAATTTTCAAAGCACAAAAATAATAAAAAACAGCGAACAAAGTCGCTGTTTTACTATGGAAAAGAATATGATAACCCCTTTTAGGGGAGGAAATCCGATTATAGTTTATCGTTATCTACTAGAGCAAAGGTCAATTTAGCCGATGAACATAATTCTCCGTCAACATGAGCAGAAGCATCAATAAAGAACATCAAACCTCTTTGATTGGTTAAAGTAGCTGTAATATCAATATTATCATGTGGTTGAACGGGCCTTTTAAACCTTGCATTGTCAATTCCTGTAAAAAAAGGTGTTCTTCCAATGAGAACGTCTAATAAAAGAACAGAGCTAGCCTGACCCATAATTTCGCATAAAATAACGCCGGGAACTACTGGATGGTCAGGGAAATGACCTTCTAAAAAATATTCATATCCTGTGACATGGTATTTACAATGGGCAACTTTTTGGCCATTTTCATCTTCATATAATGCCATTTCATCCACTAACAACATAGGTTCCCTGTGGGGCAAATATTGTTTGATCTCTTCTCTGGTTAAAGTGATAATATTCGTCATATCAATAAATTTTGATTAGTTTTTAAATTATTTTTGTTCGACAAAAATAGTATTTTTTTTTTAACTAGATTTTTCTAAAAGCAATAGTGCCATTATGGCCACCAAAACCTAGAGAATTGGAGAGAACTAATGTTATATCTGCTTTTCTGGCAACATGTGGAACATAATCTAAGTCACATTCAGGATCTGCTTCAACCAAATTAATGGTAGGAGGAACAATACCTTCCATGATTGCTAAAGCTGAGGCAATAGCTTCAAAGCCACCGGCAGCGCCAAGACCGTGACCCGTCATAGATTTTATAGAACTTATTAATATTTTTCTAGCTCTTTCTTCACCAAATGCTTTTTTAATGGCAGCAGTTTCCGTTTTATCATTCAAAGGAGTTCCGGTACCGTGAGCATTGATGTGGATCAAATCTGCATCAATGATATTTGCTTCTTTTGCAGCATCCAGCATTGATTTTGCTGCACAATGACCATCAGGCATTGGAGCGGTTAAATGATGAGCATCACAAGTGTTTCCGTAACCACATATTTCAGCATAAATTTTTGCCCCTCTGGCTTTAGCATGTTCATACTCTTCCAAAATAACAATTCCTGAACCTTCTGCTAAAACAAAACCTTGTCTTCTTTTATCAAATGGAATGGAAGCTGTTTCAATTGAATCTGCTTTAGAAAGAGCTTTCATATTAGCAAATCCACTAATAGCTAATGGATGAATTGAAGCTTCAGATCCTCCTGCAATAATCGCATCAGCATACCCATGTTTGATTGCTCTATAAGCTTCACCAATGGAGTGTGTTGCTGTTGCACAAGCGGTTACAATTGGAAGTGAAGGCCCTTGAGCATTATGTGCGATTGCAATATTTCCGGTTGCTATGTTAGAAATAACCATTGGGATAAATAATGGAGAAACCCATTTAGTCCCTTCGTTTTGCATTTTATTGGTTTGACTAACGAATGTATCCATTCCACCAATTCCAGATCCAACATAAACACCTAGTCTCTCAGGATCACAAACCAGTTTACTATCCTCCATTGCTTGTTTTGCGGCAATCATTGCATATTGTGTAAATCTGTCTGATCTACGAGCAGTGGATGCATCTAAACCAAGCGCTGCAGCATCATAATTTTTAAGTTCTGCAGCTATTTTAATTTCTAGATTTGTTGTATCAATAGATTTGATGAAGTCAATTCCACAAACCCCATTCTTTAAGTTGTTCCAAAATGTTTCTACATCGTTACCAATTGGAGATAAAACACCCATCCCTGTAATTACGACTCTTTTCATATAATCTTCTTGTTTTATTGATTTCTAATTTGATTTTGTTTACTTACCATCTAATAATACATGCACCTGTACAAAAACCTGCACCAAATGCACTCATAACGATTAGATCATCTTTTTTAAGCTTTCCTTCTCTATTCAATTCATCTAATAGAATTGGAATAGTTGCTGAGGATGTATTCCCATATTTTTCAATATTTCTTGGAAATTTTTCAATCGGTTCTCCCAAAAAGTCACGTATTGTTTCCAAAATTCTAATATTCGCTTGATGTAATAAATAATAGGTAACATCAGCCGGCTTGATATCAGATTGTTCAAAAACATTTTTAATATCAGCTATCGATGATGACACAGCTAATTTATATACTTCTTTTCCATTCATTACTAACGGATTTGCCATCTGTTTTATTTCATTGAATGGATTCTTTTCCATAGATCTTTGATAATAAAGAGGTTCTGTTGAACATGTTGTGTTCAAATGCATGGCAATCAAGTTTTCTTTATTTTCATTCGTAACAACAACAGCTCCGGATCCGTCACCAAATAAAATACTGGCATCACGTGCACTCCAGTCAACGAATTTTGAAGGTTCTTCAGCACAAATGATCAATATTTTTTTATAACGTCCCGTTGCAAAATATGCATCTGCCATGTCTAATGCATAAATAAAACCTGTACAGGCTACATTTATATCTACACATGGACAAGTGGCATTGATTCGACCTTGAACGATTGAGCTTAATGATGGAGTTATATAATTATTTGCCACATTTGAACATATAATGAAATCTAACTCCGTAGGATCAATATTGGCATTGTTGATCGCTTTCTGTGCAGCTTCAACAGCCAAATCTAATAAAGTCTCCTTTGATAATATTCTTCTCTCTTTTATTCCGGTTCTTGTAATGATCCATTCATCGCTAGTGTCCAAAAATTCTGACAATTTTTCGTTTGTAACAACCAATGAAGGTAGGGCACTCCCTGTTCCAATAATTTTCATATTTTAAAAAATTAGTTTTGAAAAAAGATTTTCATTTTTCACGCTGCAAAAAAAATAAATTTAAAACAAAATTGATTTAAAATTGACGGTTTGAGTAGTTTCATTATGTGAAATCGAAAATATAGGGGTGAAAATATAAAATATGGGGTAAAAAATTATTTGATATATCTTTTAATAACACAAAAAGTGAAATTTCAGGGGTTAAAAAATGTTAATAGCAATTGAATATATCAAAAAAATGAAGTTGCTTATTCATTTTTAGATTAAAAATGAATATTTTATTCATAATACCTGAAAATGTTATCCATTTAAGTTTTTGATTCTTTATATGTAAAGTCCATTCTTTTCTTATAAAATTTGGTTGTACTATTGCAAGATTTATTGTAAATTTGCATTTCCTAATTTTTAACTCTAAATAATGACTCCACTAGAATCAAATCAGACCAAATTTATTGATTTAAGAAACCAATATCCTGTTTTTCATTTTGATACTTTTAAATATCAAATCAAAGAAAATGATATTCAAATTCAATTCTTTTATCATATTAATGAGATTAAATTTGAACCAAAAATAAATGTTCGTTTTGGAAAATTTCTATGTCATTCTCTCTCTCATGATAATTTGGAAGGGCTCATCTTTAATATAGGCTTGATAGAATTAATCAGTTATTGGAAATGTGTTGCTTCTCCAATCGTGATGATCCATCCCTATACTTTAAATGCTGATCAACAAAAATGGTGGAAGAAATTGTATTTTAAAGGGTTAGGTGAATATTTTTATCAAAATTCAATTGTTTCTACGTTAAATGATTTTTTAAATTTTCAATTTGATCTGGATGCTAAATCTTATGAACTATTAAGTTTCGAATCTATCCAAAATTCTAAACGAGTAATTGTTCCTATTGGTGGAGGAAAAGATTCTGTAGTTACCCTTGAACATTTCCTTCAAAATCAACATGATGTGATTCCATTTATTATTAATCCCAGAGGTGCTACTTTAGATTGTGCCAGAGTTGCCGGATTTGAAAATGAACACGATATTTTTATTATCCATCGTGAAATTGATCCATTGTTGATCCAATTAAACAAAAAAGGTTACTTAAATGGTCATACCCCTTTTTCGGCTATGTTGGCATTTTATACTACATTAGTGGGTTATTTAACGAATACTCGTGAGATTGCTCTTTCAAATGAAGCCAGTGCAAATGAATCAACCATTCCCGGAACGGATATTAATCATCAATATTCTAAATCTATTGAATTTGAATTGGATTTTCAAGAATACGTTAAAAAATATATGAATGATTGTATTCATTATTATAGCTTTTTAAGACCCCTTTCAGAATTGGAAATTGCTGAAAAATTTGCTCAGTATAAATCTTATCATCCCGTATTTAAAAGTTGTAATGCCGGAAGTAAAGAGAATAAATGGTGTTGTAACTGTCCAAAATGTTTATTTGCTTACATTATATTATCTCCCTATTTATCATCAGAAGAATTGGTAAATATTTTTGGCGAAGATCTTTTAAATAAACCCTCATTAAACACCTATTTTGAGGAATTAACCGGTATTGCAGATGTAAAACCTTTCGAATGTGTTGGTACGATTGAAGAGGTTAATCAGGCCATACATTATATTTTACCTCAACAAAAAGATAAATATTTGATTCAAAACTATATAAAAAAGAATAAATTATAAAATGAAACCAACTCTATTAATATTAGCTGCAGGAATGGGTAGCCGTTATGGCGGACTAAAACAACTTGATCAATTAGGCCCAAATGGAGAAACAATCATGGATTATTCAGTTGATTATGCTTTAGAAGCAGGCTTCGGAAAAGTTGTTTTTGTGATTCGGAAAAATATGCAAGAACCTTTTTATCAACATATTCTGATTAAATATCAAGATAAAATTAAAGTGGAAACCGTGTATCAGGAGATCAATATTTTACCAGATCGTTTTGAAGTAAACCCTGAACGTGTGAAACCTTACGGAACAGCCCATGCCATTTTAATGGCCAAAGATGCTATCAAAGAACCTTTTGCAGTTATAAATGCTGATGATTTCTATGGAAAAGAAGCCTTTCAAACAATGGCCAAATTCCTGAAAACACCTCAAACAGATACAATACCCGTTTTTTCTATGATTGGTTATTATCTTAAAAATACATTATCCGAATTTGGATCTGTCTCCAGAGGAGTATGTGTCTCTAATGAAAAATCTGATTTAGTTAAAATTACCGAAATGACCAAAATTCAAAAATATGAGGATGGTATTAAAAATCTAAATGAAGATAACAGTTTTACTATTCTCACCGGAAATGAGCCTGTTTCTATGAATTTTTGGGGTTTTACAGCCGACTTCTTTACTTCTTTGGAACAACAATTTATTCAGTTTTTAATTCAGAATAATGATAATCCAAAATCTGAATTTCCAATACCTTCAGTAGTTGACCAATTTATTTCCTCTAAAAAAGCAGTTGTTAAGGTTCTAGAATGTGATGCATCCTGGTTTGGTGTTACTTACCAAGAAGACAAACCATACGTAATGAAAAAATTATCAGAATTATAATGCGTTATTTTATCCATTTAGCTTATAACGGAACTCCATTTGTTGGTTGGCAAATCCAACCGAACGGAGTATCAGTTCAATCTGAGATCCAAAGAGCGATTTCCATTTTGCTAAAGGAAACCATTGAAATTGTAGGTTGTGGTAGAACCGATACCGGTGTTCATGCCAGAATGTTCTACGCTCACTTCGAAATAGATGCAGATTTAACAGATCAAAAAAGAGTATGGTTATCTCTTAAGTTAAATAACATTTTACCTAAAGAGATTGTAGTCTATTCCGTTTTTAAAGTAGCTGATGATTTACATGCCCGATTCAGTGCATTAGATCGGACTTATCAATATTATATCAATATTTCTAAAAATCCTTTTACTTTTCCTTTCGCATACAGAGTTCATGAACCTTTGAATATGGAACTTATGAATGAAGCTTGTGAAATTTTAAAGCAAACAGAAGATTTTACCAGTTTTTCAAAATTGCATACCCAAGTGAATAATAATCGTTGTATAGTTTTACAAGCAGAATGGAATAAGCAAGGGGAACAGCTGGTGTTTACAATCACAGCTAATCGGTTTTTAAGAAATATGGTTAGATCGATAGTAGGAACTTTACTTGAGTTAGGAAAGGGAAAGATCTCAATTGAAAGTTTTCAAGATATTATTAATCAAAAAGATAGATCTAAAGCAGGAAAGTCTGTTCCTGCTCATGCACTATTTTTAGAAAATGTTCGTTATGATTTTTGATTTTTATACATTTTATATATAAGTATTCTTCATGAAAAATATTATCTATATAGCACTTTTTCCGCTTTTGTTGTTCGTGTTTACTGCATGTGATCCTACAACTGATGATAGTGTAACCTTGAAATTTTCTGAAGAACAGGTTACTTTTGACACCGTTTTCACAACCTTAGGTTCAACAATACGAACTTTTACCGTTCATAATACTACTGGTTCAGATATTACTACTGATATCAGATTAGCCAGTGGATCACAATCGTATTACAGCATCAATGTAGATGGAGAAGCCGGTATTAATTTTAATGATGTAGAAATTCCTGCACATGATAGTATTTTTGTTTTTGTGAAAGTTACAATAAATCCCGGAAATGTAAATACTCCTTTTTTGGTTACGGATTCAATTGAATTTATAACCGGGAATAAAAGACAAGATGTTAAGTTAGTTGCTTATGGTCAGGATGCCAACTTTATTGTAGCAGATTCGGGTCCGGAAAATTTGAGATACAAAATAGTTGCGGGTGCCAACGAAACTACAACCTGGACAAACGATAAACCCTATGTCGTATTCGGATGGGCCGTTGTTGATTCTCTTGGAACTCTAATCATTGAGCCCGGAACAAAGATCTATTTTCATTACAATTCCGGATTATGGGTATACCGATATGGCCATTTGGAAGCAGTAGGAACCAAAGATGAACCCATTTTGTTTAGAAGTGATCGATTAGATGAGTGGTTTGATTCAGATTTCACTCAATGGAATCGGATATGGATCATGGAGGGAAATCAGGATAATATCATTGATCATGCCATAGTTACAAACTCATTTGTTGGGATACAGATGGAAGCTTTTTCCGAATATACTGGGAATAAAACTATCATTTCGAATACAATAGTGAAGAACAATCAAAATAGTGCAATCATCGCCCGGTGGGCAGATTTTGACATGACGAATTGTGTCGTAACTAATTGTGGTAAAAGCTGTTTGCAGTTAGAAGTAGGGGAGTGGAATATCAACAACTGTACTTTTGCCAACTATGCATCGATGGGAAGGGATACATCGTTACCAGTAGTATTTGTATCCAACAAGAGTAGTTTTGATAATAGTAGTTATCATAGTTCAGCCTCTTTTGTGAACACCATAATTCATGGATCAATTGTAAAAGAATTACGAGAGTACAAAGTATCTTCATTTAATTTGAATACGTCATACGAAAATTGTATTATAAAGACCAATCAGACTTTACCCACATTTGTATCATGTATTCTCAATCCTGATCCTAAGTTTGTTGGTAAAGATAGTTTAGATTTTCGACTCAAAGTTACATCGCCGGCCATCAATGCAGGCAAGAATAACGGAATTTTATTTGATATTCTGGGGAATCCCCGTTCGGGTAATCCGGATATTGGGGCGTATGAGTATGTGAATTAGCTGTCAGCTATCAGCTATCAGTTTTTACTTTTTACTTTTTACTTCTTACTTCTTACCTCTTCTCTCTTCACTCTTCACTCTTCACTTTTAACTCTTAACTCAAGGAAGGCTTGCGTCATTTTATTCCACTCAAAACGTTGTTTTTCTTTTAAGATTCCTGTGAGAAAATGATCCGGATTATTGTTTTCTGCAAATTGAACCATTGCGTTTGAGATGGCTTCAATCTTCGGATCCACTACATAACCGCTTACCTGATCAATCACAATCTCCGGAAGACCACCTACATTAGTCACTAACATAGGCTTATTAAAATGATAGGCAATCTGGGTAACACCACTCTGAGTGGCATCTTTGTAAGGTAAAACCAGTAAATCGGAAGCACTGAAATAAAAGGGAACTAAATCGTTTGGAATAAATTCTGTTCTTAAAACTATATGTTCCTCTAATTGATACTTTTTAATCAGATCAAAATAGGGTTTAGAATCTTCATAAAACTCACCGGCAATGATCAATTTATAAGGAAATTTTCTTAATCGTTCATCCGCAAATGCTTCAATCAACCAATCTAATCCCTTATATCCCCGAATCAGACCAAAATATAGGAAGTAGCGATATTCAGAATCTAAATCTAACTTTTCTATAGCTGTATGGCGGAAAGTCGCTTCCCCAAAGTTATCAAACATGGGATGTGGTGTCAATGCAATCGGTGCTTTGATTTTCAAATCTATAACATCCTGATAAACAGATTTACTCATCGTTACAAACCCATGAATCCCCTTGACAAAATATTGGGTAAATATCCGATCAAAAAAGTGCTTTTCATGTGGAATTAAATTGTCTACCAGACAAATCACTTTTGTAAATTTTTTCTTACTAACCCATCTGCAAATCGATCCTAAACATGGTGCCATGAATGGAGTCCAGTATCTAACAATCAACATATCAGGTTTTTGCTTGTTGATCAATCTGGCTGTTTTAATCCAGTTTAAAGGATTGATTGAATTGACAACGGAATCAATACGAAGATGTCTAGGCTTTTCAGCAGTTGAATATTGTGTTTTACCCGGAAACAGTAGGGTAGGGTACTGTAAACTGAATGTGAGGATATTTACTTCATGTCCCTCATTTTGAAATTGTTCAGCTAATCTTTCATTGAACGATGCTAAACCCCCTCTTAATGGGTGAGCCGGCCCCAGAATACAAATTTTCATTATAGATTTTCCTTTTCAATAATATAATGGTTGCGATCACCTGCATTTCTGGCAATCAGGTCACCTAAAAATCCGGCTAAAAACAACTGTGTTCCTAGAACCATTGCCAATAATGCCAAATAAAATAAAGGTTGATCTGTGATTTGTCGATAGGCAGTTTCATTGAAAATATGAACCATTTTAACGATGATCACATATAAGGTCATGATAAAACCAATCAAAAATGATATTGTTCCCAATAAACCAAAAAGGTGCATTGGCTTTTTACCGAATTTTGAAGTAAATGTTATGGACATCAAATCAAGGAATCCATTAATAAATCGACTCCATCCGAATTTGGTTACCCCATATTTCCTTTTCTGATGAATAACCACTTTTTCTCCAATCTTATCAAATCCTGCCCATTTTGCAATTACAGGAATGTAACGATGCATTTCACCATACACTTCAATGGTTTTTACAACCTCTGATTTATAAGATTTTAAGCCACAATTGAAATCGTGTAAATAGATGCCTGACATTTTTCTTGCAGCCCAATTATACACTTTGGATGGTATGTTTTTAGCAATTTTTGAATCGTAACGCACCTTTTTCCAACCGGATACTAAATCGTAACCCTCCTCTTTAATAAGCCTGTAAAGTTCAGGAATCTCATCTGGACTATCTTGTAAGTCAGCATCCATAGTGATCACAACATCTCCATTCGTTTTTTGGAAACCAACATTTAAAGCGGCAGATTTTCCATAGTTTCTTCTGAATTTGATGCTTTTGATATTTGGATTTTTTGTTTGCAAATCTTGAATCACATCCCATGAAGAATCCCTACTCCCATCATCAATATATAGAATTTCATAGGAAAAATTATTTTCAATCATCACTCTTTCAATCCAAGAGGTTAATTCAGGTAATGATTCTTCTTCGTTCAGTAAAGGTATAACAATTGAAATATCCATAATTTAATTATTTTAGAACCCAATAGGTTTTATCAATTTTTGCAGCATAAGCAGTAGCTTCAGCTTCCGTTTTAAAAATACCGATACATACTCTGACTCTTGATTGTCCAACAACCAAAACAGGATTGTAACTTCCCAATTTTTTCTCTTGAATATGCTTGATGGCATCTTGTTGTTTTACAAAACTCCCTGCAATCACATAAAACTTACCACTTTCGATCGATACCGTTTCATATTCACCAGTTTTGACTGGTTGATTTATCGGTTGATTATTTTGAATAGGTTTCGTTGTTGTTCCTGTAGTAGTTGTTGTTTTAGGCTTATCCGGAGTAGTTTTAGGCTGTTCAGCAACAGTCTTAGGTTGTTCCACAACAGGTTCACTTGTAACTAGTTCAGTTGTATCTGAAGTTTCATCCATCTCGTCAGATGTGATATCCTGTTGATTTTGAATCGGTTGTGTGGTTGGAGTCACAACTTCAGTTTTTTGGAAATGATCCTGATAAAACTGTTTGATCTCTTTTCTGAACAGATATCCAACCAATGCTAATGCACCTAGAATGATAATGATGAATATTATTCTTTCAAACCAACGATTCTTTCTTTTTGGTTTTTTAATAATCACTTCTTCAGAACTATCATCGCTTCCGGTATTTTCTTCTGCAGAATCAACAGTTTCATCAGCTTGATTTTTATCTTCAGATTCTTCAAAAGTTGTATTAATGATATGAGGTACTTCTGTTGGAATCTCAGGTTCCTCTTCTATCTCAATCGGTTCTTCCTTAATTTCAACCGGTTCTTCCTTAATTTCAACCGGTTCTTCCTTAATCTCAATCGGTTCTTGCTCCATCTCAACCGGTTCTTCTATAATCTCAATCGGTTCTTCTTTAATTTCAGGTTCAG
>DAONEU010000013.1:0-20009 GCA_035403245.1 Bacteroidales bacterium
AAAATTGTTCAATTTGAATTCAATTGTATCCACACTTTCTCGGAATATTTATGTACTCGGGAAATTTGTCCGCATATATTAATATTTATTATATTTTTGCACTTTAACCCTATAATTATGGAAGAGTTCATTAACAAGCGAATACAATCTTGGCTTGATGGAAATTATGACGAATATTCGAAAAATTGGATCCAATTTAATAAAACCGAAAATCCTAAAGAACTTGCTGACGCATTCTATAAAAATTTAGAGTTCGGAACTGGTGGACTTAGAGGTATTATGGGCGTTGGTACCAATAGAATGAACAAATTTACTGTTGGGGTTGCTACTCAAGGTTTCGCGAATTATCTCAAAAAAGTATATCCGAAACAAAATATTAAGGTTGCAATCGCCTTCGACTGTAGAAACTTTAGCAAGTTCTTTGCTGAAGTTACTGCAGATGTATTTTCAGCTAATAAAATTCATTGTTTTATCTTTGAAGATCTCAGACCTACTCCTGAATTATCTTTCGCTGTCCGTCACTTTAATTGCCATGCAGGTGTAATGATTACAGCTTCTCATAATCCTAAAGAATATAATGGGTATAAAGCATACTGGAATGACGGTGGTCAGCTTGTCCCTCCTCATGATGTTAATGTTATCAATTATGTAAATAAAGTGAAAACGATTGATCAAGTGAAATGGGAAAGAAATAATCAATTTGTTCAAACGATTGGTGATGATGTGGATCTTGCTTATTTGGAAAAAATTAAAGATCTTTCTTTGGATCCCGATATGATAAGTAAAAGGAAAAATTTTAAAATTGTTTATACGCCATTACACGGTACAGGGATTACTATGGTTCCTCCGGCATTGACTAAGTTTGGATTTAAACATGTCCTGATGGTTGAAGAACAAAGAAAACCTGATGGCGATTTTCCTACTGTGAACTCGCCTAACCCCGAAGAGAAAGAATCTATGGAGTTAGCTATTCAAAAAGCTATCAAAACTCGTGCACAGGTTGTTTTAGCTACTGATCCTGACGCCGATAGAATTGCTGTTGCAATTAAAAATAGTAAAAGCGGATATTATCGTTTAAATGGTAATGAAACCGCCGTAGTTCTGACCCATTATATCCTTGAAAAACTTCAAAATTATAAGCAATTATCCGAAACTGATTATGTTGTTAAAACAATTGTAACAACCGATATGCTCCAAGAAGTTGCTTTTGATTTCAATATAACCTGTTTCGAAGTATTGACCGGTTTCAAATACATTGCTGATAAAATTTTCGAGTTGGAAAAAAATCAGAAGTTTATCTGTGGAGGTGAAGAAAGTTACGGCTTCCTGATAAGTGATTTTGTGAGAGATAAAGATGCTATTTCTGCTTGTTGTCTCATTTCTGAATGGGCTGCCAGTTGCTATGCTAAAGAATCTACACCTTATAAAGAATTGCTTAAATTATACCAAAACTATGGCCTTTATAAAGATTCGTTACTCTCAATTACCAAAAAAGGAAAAGAAGGTTTGGAAGAGATCAAATCAATGATGGATCAGTATAGAAAAAATCCTCCTATGTTTATCAATAACTCTCCCGTTGAAGAGATGAGGGATTATTTGAATGAAGTTTCAATAAACTTCAAAACAAACAAATCCACACCCATAAAGCTTCCGGTATCTGATGTTTTACAATTTTTAACTGAAGATGAAACAAAAGTGACCGTTCGTCCTTCAGGAACTGAACCAAAAATTAAATTTTATTTTGCTGTTAAAACTAAATTGCTTAAAACCAGAGATTTTGATAAAAAAAATAAAGAGTTAGAATTGAAAATTCAGAATGTTATTAAATCGCTTCAAATTAATTAAAAAAAATAATTTATATGATTCATCCAAAATTAATTAATCCTTCCTCCATTGTCGTTGTTGGTGCTTCCAATGATGTTCAAAAACCGGGAGGAAAAGTTCTTAAAAATCTATTAGACAGCAATTTTAAAGGTCAGGTCTTTGTTGTCAATCCTAAAGAATCAGAAATTCAAGGAGTAAAATGTTTTTCAAAAGTAGAAGATCTGCCTCAGGTTGATTGCGCCATTTTAGCTATTGCAGCTAAATTTTGTCCTGCTACGGTTGAAGTGTTAGCAAAACAAAAGGAAACTGGTGGCTTTATCATTATGTCTGCAGGCTTTTCTGAAGAAAATGAAGCTGGTGCTATTTTGGAAAAACAAATTGTAAATACATTAAACGAAACCGGTGCTACCTTAATCGGGCCAAATTGTACAGGATTCCTAAACATAAACTATTGTGGAAACTTTGCTGAACCTGTTCCACCATTGGATCCAAAAGGAGTTGACTTTGTTACCGGTTCCGGTGCAACTGCAGTGTTTATCACGGAATTTGGTATGACTAACGGTTTGTCTTTCAATAGTATCTGGGCAGTTGGAAACTCTGCTCAAACCGGTATTGAGGATGTTATGGAACATCTAGATGTATCCTTTGATCCTGAAAAAAGTTCAAGAGTGATCATGTTGTATATGGAGAATGTGAAAAATCCTAAGAAACTTTTACTTCATGCGACTTCTCTTATCAATAAAGGATGTAAGATTGCTGCGATTAAATCAGGTGGTTCTGCTGCCGGAAGTCGTGCAGCTTCTTCTCATACTGGCGCTTTAGCCACTTCTGATGTCGCTGTGGAAGCACTATTCAGAAAAGCAGGTATTGTGAGATGCTCAAATAGAGAGGAGTTGACAACCGTTTGCTCTATCTTTATGCATCCTGAAGTGAAAGGAAAAAATATTGCGGTAATCACCCATGCTGGTGGACCTGCAGTGATGTTGACCGATACATTGTCTAATAATGGGCTGGATGTTCCTCATTTGGAAGGTGAAGCGGCTGACAGATTGTTGTCCAAACTATTTCCAGGCTCCTCTGTAGGCAATCCTATTGACTTTTTAGCCACAGGTACTGCTGAACAGTTGGGTTATATCATTGATGCCTGTGAAAACGATTTTGAAAATATTGATGCTATGGCAATCATATTCGGATCTCCCGGATTATTCCCCAATTGGGATGTTTATGAGTTGCTCCATGAAAAGATGAAAACCTGCAAAAAACCAATATTCCCAATTTTGCCTTCTATTGTAAATGTAAAAGAGGAAATTGCAGATTTTATCCATAATAAACATAGAATTAATTTCCCTGAAGAGTGTGTTTTTGGAAATGCATTAGCCAAGATTGTGAATACTCCAAAACCGCAACCTATCCAACCTGAAAGGCCACAAATTGATACAGCTGCCATTAGAAAAGTGATTGATCAAGCCGGAAATGGATATCTTGGATTGAATGAAATTGCTCAATTGCTAGATGCTGTAGGTATTGCCCGCAAAGAAGAAGTTCAGGTAGATTCAGAATCTCAAGCTATTGAAGCTGCGACTAAGATGGGATTTCCTCTCGTTATGAAAGTTGTTGGACCTGTTCACAAATCTGATGTTGGTGGAGTTGTCTTGAATGTGAAAGATTTGGAAACGGTTTCTCGCGAGTTTAACCGATTAATCAAGATCCCTGAAACGTATGCAGTGGAGATTTGTAAGATGTACAAAGGTACAGAAGTGTTTATTGGTGCTTCCAGAGAAGAGAAATTTGGGCATCAGGTGTTGTTTGGTCTTGGTGGTATCTTCATTGAAGTATTGAAAGATGTTCAGGCTGCTTTGGTACCGGTTGGTGCACAGGAAGCCCAATCGTTGATTAAGAACTTAAGAGGATATAAGATTCTTCAAGGGGTAAGAGGTCAAGAGCCTGTAAATGAAGAAATTTTGGCTGAAACGGTTGCCAGAATCTCTGCACTTGTTTCAGCAGCTCCTGAAATCGCTGAAATGGACTTGAATCCATTACTTGGAAATTCAACCTCTCTTACAGCTGTTGACGCTAGAATCAGAATCGAAAAATAATAAATAAAATTCTTTTTAATATTTCAAAATACCGACTATTTTTTTAATAGTCGGTATTTTTTTCCATATTCTAACATCTGATCTACATAGTTTTGGGAGTAATCCAACTGAATATCTTTTATTTGACCATTTTCAGTAGTAATGACAAATTTAGGATTAATGAACCCACTATATGGGGCTAGGTCAAGAAGTGCATAACGATCTTTAACCTCTTTATGGATTTCAGGATTGATCTTGATGCCATATTTTTCAACTAACTGTTTTGCTTCCTGATATTTACCATTTGATTTGATATCTTGGATATAGGCAAGAAGATCGCCATATAGATTTCTTAGCTTTTCATAATCATTGATTTTTATGTAAGTTTTACCATCACGAACGATCAGTTCAATTACATTTTCAGCTTTCCCTTTTTCGTAGCACCAATTGGCGATGATGGCCCGATCCCGCATGTGGGTTTGAGTGATCTCATCTCCCAAGTTGATTCTGTTGAGTTGTAACATCATCCCATTTACGATGCTTCTGTAATATTCAGCTTTATATGCGTCCGGATGATTCACGATTCCTAAGTCCACAATTTTCGGATCTCCTAAGAAATACAAAGCAAAAAGGTCTGCGCGACACTCTTCAATAACAGAATGAAATTGTTTTAAGGAAGCATCACTTACACCGGGAGCCATTTGTCCGGATCCGTGTCCCAAACATTCATGCATGTCAACGAACAGATTATAAGTGATATAGCCATATTTTTCAGCATGTTCGATCTCCTCGTTGGAGTAATAGAATTCGTCATTGATGCCTGATTTCAAACCCGCTTGATTGTAAGCGTACATGATGTTGCTCATGGTCACTGATTTAGAACCATACTCTTTACGGATCCAGTTTGCATTCGGAAGATTGATGCCGAGAGGAGTTGTTGGATAACTTTCTCCTCCAAGAAATGCTACGATGATCACTTTTGCAGCCACCCCTTTGACCTCTTTTTTCTTGAACTGAGGAGCAATAGGGGAGTGGTCTTCAAACCATTGTGCATTTTTACTGATTGTTTCGGTTCTTTTTGTGTTGTCAACATCTTTGAAATTCACTATAGATTCCCAGGTCCCTTTTTTCTGAATAGGATCGCTATACACTTCAATAAACCCATTGATGAAGTCAATATGAGATTCTAAATCTTTAACCCATAAAATGTTATAATCATCCCAGGTTTTAAGATCTCCCGTTTGATAATAGGATATTAGTTTCTCAATGTAAGCTTTTTGTTGATCATTTTCAGTAACGGTGAGTGCCTTGTTTAACCAAAAAACGATTTGAGTGATCGCTTCGGAATACATTCCACCCACTTGATATTTTTTCTCCACCAATTTCCCTTTTTCTTTCACCAATTGACTATTCAATCCTAGTGAAACGGGACGTTCAGGGTTATAAATTTTATGATTTTTCTCCATTTTAGCATAAAATCCCTCTGCTTCTTTTTGAGTCACCCCTTTGTAGAAGTTTGAAGCTGAGTTTAGGATCAAGTCCGGGGAGTTATCCGGCGCAATTTTCCAGGGAGCAATAGAAGGATTAAAGATCAGATCAGTGATCCAACTTGTATAGGTAGAAAAATTCATAGTTGAATCATAATGAAACCCTTTTGGATTAGACTGGCTCATCAGTTTTGTGAAATATTCTTTAGATATTTCAGGAAAAAACTTGGCATTAGAGTAATGATGATGGATTCCGTTAGAGAACCAGAACCGTTTCACATACACCATAAATTTCTCGAAATCTGCATTAGATTTATCCCCGGAGTAGGAATCAATAATGTTTTCGAGGGCATCTTTGATATCCAAATTATGTTCATAATTTTGATCAAAAACGATATCGCGACCACATAAAGCGGCTTCTGACAAGTAATAAATCAATGTTTTTTGTTGCAATGACATTTCATTCCAACGATCCACCTGGAAACGAAGAACTTCAATATCAGCGAATCGATCCACCTGATAATCAAACTCTTGAATTTCATTTTTAGGATTTTCTTTTTTGGTTTCATTACAAGAAACGGCAACAACTAGTGATAAAAAAATCATAAGTGAAGGATATAATTTCATATTTTCAAAATTTTCCACAAAAGTATGATAAAAATAGGTACAAGGTTCAAGGTACAAGGTTCAAGGTGAAAGTAACAGGTAAGAGGTAACAAATAACAATTTGGGTTTTGGGTTTTAGTTATTATTTTTACTTATTACTTCGTACTTTTTACTTCGAGTAACTCTTCACTCTTAACTCTTATCTCTTAACTCTTTTGGGCGTTCCCCTTTGGCTGCGCTCAATCCAATTCCTAACAAACCGAATATGAAACCTGTCGCTTGCCAAAGGGTCGGTCTCCGGCCTGAACTCCTCGCTGGTCTACTAAGCATCCCATCCGGCATATAGGAGCTCTCAAGCTCGCTCTATCTGCCGGTGGTCTGCTAAGTGTCCCAGCTGTGGGGTACTTGGCCTGCGCCCTAACGCGGTCTGAAGTAAGTTGTCCGATGTCCGCATACATTTGTGTTTCGAGTAAGTGTGGATACAGTTAGATTCATTTTTTGAAATTTTGCAACTATCAGAAATCTAATGAGATGAAATTTATTTTATCCACACTTTCTGGGAACACTTAGTTGTAAAGCCATTTGATAGAGGATGGATAACTTTTATAATTTCTCTTCTTTGCGAACTTTGCGGTAAAAACATATTTAAAAAACGAAGTTTTTTGCTGCATTAGGGCGAAGGCCAAGTACCCCGCAAGTTGAGCTGCATAGGGCATGACGGATCGGGCAGAGCGACGGAGGAGCTACTGCCCGGCCGTTCATACCCTTGCAGCGAAACGAGGAGTACAGGCCGGAGACCGACCCTTTGGCAAGCGACGGTTTTTATTTTCGATTTGCTGGGAGTGGGGTTGAGCGCAGACAAAGGGTAACGCCCTGATTAATGTGCTAATGTGCTAATGTGCTAATGTGCTAATTAGGGAAAAGGGGAAAGGGGAAGGGGGAAAATTATGAATTACGAATTACGAATTACGAATGAAAACCTAAAGCCCAAAACCCAAAGCCTAAAACCCAAAACTTTATAGCTTATAGCTTATAACTGATAGCTCTTCACTCCTTCGGTTTGCGTCGTTTGAGTATGATAATAGAGAGCCAAAAGGCAATTGTGATCCCTAAAACTCCAAATAATAAAATGGGAAACTTTTCAGTATCTTCCATAATAAAAAAGATGGGTACAACGTAAATTCCTAAAAGTAGAAAATATCTGAAAACGTTTTGCATGTTCTTATTTTTGTAAATTGGTAATCTGTTCTTTTAATATGACAATTTTCTCTTCTGCATCCGCCATCTTTTTCTTTTCCATCGCTACTACTTGATCAGGAGCTCCCGCAACAAATTTTTCGTTCGATAACTTCTTCATCACTGAATTTAAAAATCCTTCGGTGTATTTTAACTCGTTTTGAAGTTTCGCAATCTCCTCTTCTACATTGATGGTGTCTCCCAAAGGAATGTAATACTCGGTGTTTTGTTCAATGAATGAGATCGTTCCGGGTACCTTTTCAGATACATACTGAATAGTTGCAATATTGCACAACTTCATCATAACCGCATTTAAAGAGGCTTCTTCCCCGTTCGTATTTGGATTTCCTTGAATATATAGCTCAATCTGAATCTTTTGTGGTATATTTTTCTCTGCTCTTATTCTTCTGATGCTTTCAACCACTTTCAAACAATCACCAAATTGTGTTAGAAACGCACTGTTTGGTTCTTCGTGGAAAGTTGGCATTTGAGTTAACATGATCGATTCTTTATGTCCACGATCAGAAATGCCATGCCATAACTCTTCAGTGATGAAAGGCATAAATGGGTGTAAGATGCGCATCAATTTTTCAAAAAGATCATTGATCTCACCAAAAGATTTGATGTCAATAGGCTGTTGATAAGGAGGTTTCACAATTTCCAAGAAAACGGAACAGAAATCATCCCATATCAATTTATACACATTCATCAAAGCATCTGATAAACGATATTTTTCGAAATCATCATTGATTTGACGAACCGCTTCATTCATTCTTTGGTTGAACCAGGAGATTGCCGTAGCGCTATGTTGAGGTTGTTCGATATCAGAACAGATCTCCCATCCTTTAATCAAACGGAATGCATTCCAAATTTTGTTGCTGAAGTTTCTTCCTTGTTCACAAAGAGATTCATCAAACATCAAATCGTTACCGGCTGGGGAACTAAATAACATTCCAACGCGAACACCATCAGCACCGTATTTTTGAATTAAATCGATTGGATCAGGTGAATTACCTAGAGATTTCGACATTTTTCTTCTTAACTTGTCGCGAACAATCCCGGTGAAATAGACATCCTTAAATGGGATGTTTTGACGCCATTCAATACCGGCCATCACCATTCTGGCAACCCAGAAGAAGATGATCTCAGGAGCAGTGATCAATACTGCTGTTGGGTAGTAGTAGTTAATATCCTTATTATCTGGATTTCTGATTCCATCAAAAACTGAAATAGGCCACAACCAGGAGGAAAACCAAGTATCCATCACATCTTCATCTTGTTTTAAATCAGTGATTTGTAGATTTAGCTCAGGATATGTAGCTTGAGCTTTTGCCAAAGCTTCCTCTTTTGTTTTAGCAACAACAAAGTCGTTGTTGGGTAAATAATAAGCAGGTATTCTGTGTCCCCACCACAATTGACGGCTGATACACCAGTCTTTCACATTCTCCATCCAGTGGGAGTAAGTGTTTTTGAATTTTTCAGGGAAGAAACGGATAGTATCGTTCATCACCACGTCAAGAGCAGGTTTTGCCATTTCAGTCATGTCACAAAACCATTGTAATGACAATTTTGGTTCAATCACTTCGTTGGTTCTTTCAGAGAATCCGATTTTGTTGGTATAATCTTCCATTTTTACCAAGTTTCCGGATTGTTCCAATAAAGGAATAATCTGTTTTCTGGCTTCAAAACGATCAACACCGATCAATACTTCAGCACTTTCATTCAAAGTACCGTTGTCATTGAAAATATTGATGGAAGGTAGTTTATGTTTGATACCGATATGGTAGTCGTTGATATCGTGGGCAGGGGTGATTTTAAGGGCACCGGTACCAAACTCTTTATCAACATATTCGTCAAAAATCAAAGGGATGGAGCGATTCACTAATGGAACGATACATCTTTTTCCTTTAAGATGTGTAAAACGCTCATCTTCAGGATGCATACAAATGGCAACGTCGCCTAAAATTGTTTCAGGACGGGTAGTTGCAACGGTAACATATTCATTATCGGTACCTTCAATTTTATATCTTACATAATATAATTTCGATTGAACTTCCTGGTAGATAACTTCCTCGTCGGAAACGGCAGTCATTGCTTTAGGATCCCAGTTCACCATTCTAACACCTCTGTAGATGAGTCCTTTTTCGAAAAGGTCAACAAATACATCGATTACAGATTCAGAAAGATCTTCATCCATAGTAAATTTTGTACGATTCCAATCGCAGGAAGCTCCCAGTTTTCTAAGTTGTTGAAGGATGATGCCCCCATGTTTTTCTTTCCATTCCCAGGCATGTTCCAGAAATTGTTCTCGAGTTAATGAATTTTTCTCGATCCCTTTTTCTTTTAAAAGAGCAACAACCTTAGCTTCTGTAGCAATAGATGCATGGTCAGTACCCGGAACCCAGAGGGCATTGAAACCCATCATTCTAGCTCTTCTGATCAAAACATCCTGAATAGTATTGTTTAACATGTGCCCCATATGAAGCACACCTGTGACGTTAGGAGGAGGAATAACTATAGTATAAGGTGGTTTTTCGTTGGGTGTTGAAGCAAACATTTGATGTTCATCCCAAAAGCTATACCATTTATCTTCAATAATTTGCGGCTCGTACTTCGTAGCTATTTCCATCTTTCTAACAGGTTTTAATTAAGCCTGCAAATTTACGAGAAATTTTTTAATATCTAATGATATCTATTGAAGAAACATCCGCTGCAACAGTGATTTCTATGACACCTTTTGATTTAACAGGGTCAGAAGAAACGAAAGTGCCGTCATCTAGTTTATTTAACCCTTTTACATTAAAAGAAGAGAGTACATTATCTTTTTTAACAATGCATTTCATATTCTTCGGAACTCTGATTTTTATAGAGGATGCTCCGGACTCAACAATCACATTGACTTTAGGTTGTAAAGAACCCATTTTTAAATTAACGGATGAAGCATTTGCACTCACAACCAAATTTTCAATTTTAAACTGACTGAGGTCAATTTCGCCTGTAGTTGCACTTAAATCAAGGTTAATATTCCAGATTGGTTTCTCACCTAGTAAAACTTTAAATCTTGGGAAGATATTGGTTCTTTCTTCAACCGGATAAAGTTTAACATCCAGTATTGCTTTGTTATTGATGATTCTTTTTTCCACTTCCACTTCCCCTTTTCCGGATTGGGTAGAATCGGCCATTTCAAATAGTTTTTTACCTTTGATGAAGGTTACTTTGCTGGCACTGATATCCAAATTAAGGGTTGCATTTGAGATCTCCTCTTCGTTGTAATTAGCTGTTTCTTCAAGAATTACTTCATTAACAATAGTAGTGTCCAAAGCTTTTTCAATACGATATTTACGATTAAAATGGATGGAGTTTTCACTGTCAGAAATGAATAATAAACTGATAGTCAATGCTAGCATTAAAATCTGAAGGACTAGTTTTATCCAATCTTTAATGGGGATAATACTTATTCCGATAAAGATGAAGATAACCGGCCATAATCTAAGTACATCGAGCCAGCTGAATGCAATAAATTCAAGAGATTTTAGGATCCAGAGAGTTCCTAAAGTGATGAAAAATATACCCGAGAAAATGTTTTTAGTGTTCATGTTACGATTTTGTTTTGGAATTAAAACTAAATAATACTAATAAGATTCCGCAAAAGATTAAGATTGCAGGAAAATAAAATTCAAATTTAAAAAATGGACAGAACTTAGCAATCAGAATGGTTGCTCCTAATCCGATGAAGATAGTACCAATGATCGACAAGAAAAACTTTCCGGTTGCAGAATTTTTACCAACACCTTCCGCTTTTTCTTCCATCTCTTTCCCGAAATTTTTCATATTTTTTTCAAAATCTTTACCAAGATCCTCCATTCTAGTTCCAAACCCTTTTCCCATATCTTCCATTTTTGCTCCGAAATCTTTCCCCATTTGTTCGAAATCTTTTTTCACATCTTCTTTACTTTTGGGTTCAGATGTTTCAGTAGATGCCGTATTTGGATCATGTAATTCTGGGTTGATTGGTTCTTTAGGGATAATAATTGCTAAAGCAATGTAAATAAAAAAGCCCATCATGCCGAAAAAAAGCATGAAAACAAACAATATTCTCACCAAAACAGGATCAATATTAAAATATTCTGCAATCCCACTGCAAACACCTGCAATTTTTGGATCTTTAGTACTTCTATACAAACGATTATTCATATTTATTTTTTTTAATCTTTAATTTTAGTCGATAGTCGATAGTCAATTGTCGATAGTTTACATTTTAATTATTATTCATTATTCATTATTCATTATTCATTTAATTGTCTGGAGTTAAAATCCATGTTACGAGATAGATAAGGATGCCTGCGCCTCCAAGTAGAGTAAAGGCTGCGAAAAGCACTCTTAAAAGGGTTGGGTCAATGTTGAAATACTCAGCTAAACCACCACAAACGCCGGCAATTTTCCGGTCAGTTTTGCTTCTTAGAAATCTTTTGTAACTCATTTTTTAATTTTTTATTTATTATTGAAAAACATCAATTCATTAACGCAAAGATAGAGAAAATATGATTAAATTTGCAAAATAAAAATTGAAATATGATAGAAGTTTATATAGGGTTGGGGTCAAATCAAGGTGATAGATTGACCTATCTAGCAAAAGCTGTTGAATTAATTGAATTAAAGGGTGCAAATATTATTAGAAAATCTTCTATTATTGAAACCGAATCCTGGGGTTTTGAATCAACTCCTTTTTTAAATCAAGTAATCTTGATCCAAACGGATCTTTCCCCTTTTCAATTATTGGAACTATTTCAAAATATTGAAATAGAATTAGGAAGAACTCAGAAATCAATGCAATTGCGTGATAAAATCGAATATCATGATAGAACTATTGATATCGATATTCTCTTGTATGGGAAAGAGAATATTAAAACACCAGAACTAACAATTCCTCATCCTGAAATGGATAAAAGAGATTTTGTAATGATCCCTTTTAAAGAGATCGCAGACGATCAAGCCATCCTTTTTTATAATCACTCCAAAAATATATCTCATGAACTATAATTATATTGTTATTGAAGGGTGCATCGGTGCCGGAAAAACATCATTAGCGGAGATGTTTGCCGAAGATTTTAATGCAGAATTAGTTTTGGAAAGATTTGCAGATAATACCTTTTTGCCGAAATTTTATAAAGATCCGGAGCATTATGCTTTTCCTTTGGAAATGACATTTCTAACGGAACGGTATCAACAATTAAAAACGCTGTTAACTAAGCGTGATTTGTTCACTGATTTAGTAATTGCAGACTATTTTATTGATAAATGTGTCATTTTTTCCAAAAATAATTTGCAGTCTGACGAGTATAATCTGTTTACAAAAGTGTATGAAATCATCTCAACATATTTGCCAAAACCTGATTTACTTATCTATTTATATAATACCTCTGATAATTTACTTAAAAATATTGCTAAAAGAGGAAGGCCTTATGAGCAAGAAATTACAGCTGAATATTTAGAATCAATTCAGGAAAATTACCTTAATTATTTGAAAAACAGAACACAAATTCCCATTTTAATTGTGGAATCAAATAAACTTGACTTTGTAAATAATGTTGAAGATTATCAAAAATTAAAAGATTTAGTATCTAAAACTTACCCTATAGGAATCACCAGAATTATTTTTTAGTTTTTTTATTTTTTTCAGATTTTTTATTTCACAATTTTTATTACTTTTGCTTGCTTTTTAAAATATGTAAAAGATTAAAAAAAATATCATTATGAAAGTTCAAACTATATTTCGTATCTTGTTGATTGTTATCGTTTTAGTATTATCTGTTTTAGCGTTTAGAAGTATAATGCGTCCAGAAAAATTCAAATTGGTTTACACTGAAAGAGAAACAGAAATTCGAAACAGACTGATAACTCTACGTGCAGCTCAACAAGTTTATAAGATAGAAAATAAAACGTATGCTGACAATATTGACAAATTGGTAGATTTTGTAAAAAATGGCTCTGTTACTATTGTTAAACTTAACGGATCTATTCCTGAAGGTATGTCTGAAGCTGATGCATTTGCAAAAGGTTTTATTACAAAAACTGAAGAAAAATATCCTGCATCAAAAAAAATATTAGAGATTGATCAAAATGTTAAAGAAATTAATTTGAAAAATTTCCAGTTCATTCCTGAAAATGATGGGAAGAAATTTAGTATTCAAATTGCAACCATTCACAATACTTTCCAAGTATATCGTATCGATGTAACTTTGGATGAAGTGTTATCAAATATGGATAGATCCATTACTCCTGAAGATGCTAATTTCCTAACAAGAGGTAGGAATTTTATCTTATATAATGGATTGGAAAAAGAAAAACAATATAGAATCTTATATAAACCAATGTGGATGGGTTCATTAACTGAAGCTGTTACCACAGGTAGTTGGGAATAATCAATGTTGACAAACTTATTTCACGATAAATTAAAAACCATTCGATTAGATTCGAATGGTTTTTCTTATTATTACGATGGAACAAGTTGTGATTTTCACGGAGTTGAGTTAGATGATTTGTTGATTGTCTTAGCAAATCAACCCTCTGTAGCAATCCCTATGGAGATTTATAATGCAGATAAACAAATCGATTATCTGAAGATCCAATATGATGTAAATGAGATTGGTAAAATCATTACCACCGACTTTAAAGATTATGTGCTATTGAATTTTTTACCAAAAGATAAAGCCGGCATTATTGAGCATTATCAAGGTCCAATTGATTTTATACCTCTTTTCTTATATCAAATGGCACACCTTTTTCCTATTCCGGAAATGCTATTCCTCTTGGATGTAAAAGATAAAAATATGAATTGTGCTTTTTTAATTCACGAAGAATTACAATTTATAACCCATTTTAAACTCAATGAAGATACCGATTGCCTGTACCATCTGATGAATATTTGTGCGCAATATAAAATCGATCCTTCACTTTTAGATTTATATTACTCAAATCTATCTGAATCACTGCTCGCTCTACTGAAATCATATTTTACAGTATCGTATCTCCAAAAACCAAATTCAAATCAAAATTATTTATAGTATGAGAATCATAAATGGTAAAAACAGAGGTAGGAAAATTGAAGCTCCTGCATCCTTACCTGTAAGACCTACAACTGATTTAGGAAAAGAGAGTTTATTCAATATCCTGAATAACTATTTCTATTTTGATAGGGTAAAAGTTTTAGATCTTTTTGCGGGAACGGGAAATATTACCTATGAATTTGCTTCCAGAGATGCAGTATCAGTTACTACTGTTGATAATTTTCAAGGATGTACAGACTTTATCAGAAGAACCATCAATCAATTAGGCTATGAACAGGTTAGTGTGATCAGGGGTGATGCCATTCATTTTATTGAAAGATCTCGTCAAAAGTATGATATTATTTTTGCTGATCCCCCTTATGATATGGTTGGCGTTGAAAAAATTGCTGATATTGTTTTTAAAAACAATCTTTTAAATCCGGATGGTTGGTTGGTTATTGAGCATTCCAGAAATTATGATTTTTCTAAACACCCCAATTTTTACGAACATCGGAAATATGGAAAATTAAATTTTTCTTTTCTGGTAAATATGACTGAAAATTCTTCTTTAAAAGAACAAGAATAATTCAAAAAGAACACGAATTTCGAAATGGAAGATAATAAAAAATATCTGATTATAGGTTTAGGGAATGCAGAGGATCAATATACAGGGACTCGACACAATATTGGTTTTGAAGTGATCCACTTATTGGCTAAAGAATTGGGTGTTACGTTGAAAAACGAAAGATATGCATACGTAGCAAGGGCAAAATATAAAGGGAGAAATCTAATTTTGGTTATGCCTACTACCTTCATGAACTTAAGTGGAAAAGCGGTAAAATATTGGATGGAAACAGAACATGTTGATGCACAAAATATAATGGTTGTTTCTGATGATTTGGATCTTCCTGTTGCACAGTTAAGAATTCGCCCTAAAGGGGGTGGAGGTTCACATAATGGATTAAATCATATTATTGAAACATTAGGACATGGGAATTATCCCAGATTACGATTTGGTATTGGCAAAAATTATCCACAAGGGTATCAAGTAGATTATGTATTGGGGAAATTCACATCTGAAGAGCGGCTCTTGATTGATCCTGCAGTTGAAAAAGCCGCTGAGATCTGTAAATCTTTTGCAACGGCCGGTTTACAAAGAACGATGAATCAATTCAACCAGAAAGAAGCTGATTCTAAATAATACTTCATGAAAAGGTGGATTTTAATTTTGTTATTTACCGGAACACTCTCCATTACATTTGCTCAATATCACAAAAATGATTCATTTTTCAAATATGGTTTCAAAGCAGCCTATAATATGCCTTTAGAAGCCGATTATTCGATGATTCCGGGCAAAAGATCGATGTCAGCAGAAGTTGGCTTCTTTGGAAGAGTAGGAGAGCAGTTTTCGGGGGAAATAGGCATAGAGTATTATTTTAGTAAGAGATATTTTAGCAACAGTTCTCCATTTTTGACAAGTATTATTGAAACCCGATATTTACAGATACCAATTAGAGGAAGAATTGAGTTTCCAACAAGAAAAAATCAGGAAATTCATGCCGTTGCCGGAGTGATTTATCAGCAGTTAATCAGTATTTCAGAAAACAATGTTGGATACAATAAAAAAGTGATTACAAAATCACCTTTTTTGCTCACTTTTGGCATTGGGTATACGTACCAATTTTTAAGCTTTGAGATCAATTATCGACATTTCCTTCGAAATTTTGATATTGACGACGCTAAAAACAAGCAAAAACAGCTCAATTTTGCGATATATCTAATGTTTTAGCAAAAAATATTGAATTGTCTTTCAAATAGATAAAAAAAATATCAAAAAAAAATCGCAAAGGCTGCTGACTGTATTGAAAAAAGGTGTATTTTTGCAACCTCAAAACGAGAAAGGGAGTTTAGCTCAGCTGGTTCAGAGCATCTGCCTTACAAGCAGAGGGTCGGCGGTTCGAATCCGTCAACTCCCACACTAAAAATCAAGCACTTACGACGAAAACGAGTAAGTGCTTTTTTATTTCCCTGAACTTCTACTGAAAATCCAATCTAAGGGTGAATAAGTATTCCGAGAAAGTGTGGATAATTTTTTTTACAATTTATTCATAAGTAAAAGAATACAGAAAGTTTGTAATTTAAATCTGACAGTATCCACACTTACTTGAAACATTTATGTTCAGGCCTTTTACGAAGAGGGAGACCGCGTTAGGGATTTGAAGGGCACCGAAGGTGGTGCGAACCGGAACGAGCGTCGCGATAATTGAAGCGATGAATTATACATTATCTTAAGCGAAGTGCGGTGAAGCACGGGAGCGAAGCGGACCCCGGAAAAGCCCGACGGCAGCAGGGAGGAATAGTGGGTTAGGTGGTGCCGGAACGCCCAAATAAAAAAATATATTATAATCTCTTATATCAGGACATAATCATTTTGATTGCTATCATATTTTTTGATTGTTCCGGATTTAATACAATAACTATACTTGTTGAATAGACTCAGATACTCGGAATTGTCTTCGTAAACGTGCAAATAGATGATTCCATACTCCAGATACACTTCATCGCAAATAACCACTTTACGGACGCCAAAATACTTTTTAAGCAAAGATTTTTTAAATTGTACAATCTCATCAAGTTTACTTACGGATTCAATGGCTTGTCGTGATAGCACAGTCGTTACTAATTCTTTGAGATAAGTGATCTCCATGGTTTTTTCCTTAAGCTCCTCCATCAATAATCTTTTTGATGTTTCACAGTCACTTCTTTCACGATTGAAATGAATAATATTATAGATCTGGAAAACGATTAAAGTAAGGATTAAAAAGGATTGGATAATAATGATAATTTCTACGGACATAATCAATTTTTATTTTGTTTTTAAATCTCTCATTAATAAAATATTAACGGGGTAGTTTCTGTGTTGTTTTTGTGACCGCAAAGATAATCAATTTTTAGTAATTAATTGAAATAATAAGTAAAAAATCTTGATGCTTTTGGGATGACCGAAAAGCAAATTAATATTCCGATAAAGTGTGGATTTTTATCAGAATAAATGGCTTTAAAAAAGATCGTTATGAAAGTTGCAAAAAATTAATCCGACTGTATCAACACTTCCTCGGAACAGAAAAGACAGAGACAGCAGACATTTAATTCACTATAAACTAAATAAATAGGTAAACTTTTCACTCTTCACTCTTCACTCTTCTCTCTTCACTCTATATGGCCCATCGGCTATTTTGCATGATTCCGGCTAGCATCTCTTTTGCCCGAAATAACTGAATCTTTACATTGCCTAATGAGATCCCTAATTCTTGGGAGATCTCTTCATAAGAGTATTCTTTGAAATAACGGAGTTCAATGAGCTGTTTGTATTTGGGCCTTAATTGATCTACTGCATTCCTTAACATGATGATCTTTTGTTTTTCAATAATCCGCTCTTCCGGAGTATCGGGCATCCCACCATTCACATCATTGAGGTTGATTTCGAGATTAAAAAGATCCTGATCAATACAATTTGGCATACTATTCTTTTTCCTCATAAAATCAATGCAATTGTTTGCAGCAATTTTAAACAACCATGTTGAAAATGCAAACTCAGGAGAATATTGATCCAGGTTCTTAAATGCTTTTCCAAAAGCTTCCATGGTGAGATCTTCCGCATCATTTGGATTATTCATCATTTTTAAAAGCATATAGTAGATCGGATTGCGATATAAACGTAAAAGTTCAGCATAAGCTTGTTGATTGCCATGATCTAGGGCTTCACGCAGAAGTAGGTAATCTCTTTTAGACTTTTCTGTTGTGGATTGAATCGTTTCCATTATTTGTTTTTTGAAAGTGAAGTTATAACAAAAATGACTGGATTTATGATAGAAAAAATAATATCGTAAAAAATAATAAAAGGGGTGATCCCTTTCTCGTTAAGTTTCTTAGCAGATAGCCCAAATACTAAATATTGAACTACATATTTTACGAACATCAAACTACACACAAAAATTAAATAAAATGGATGATGTATAGATAAGTATAGACTTAAACCAAAAAACAGATACACTAATGGCATCAAAATGTTGTATACACTTAGAAGGAATCTGTGTTTAGGCTTGAAAAGTTTCTTCGCTTTATTCCTGTAAGATTTGATGGTAACCCAAGATTTTACATGTGATTTTGGGCGTGTTATGGTTTGAGCATCAGGTGAATATTCGATGGCACAGATTTTATAATCAGCGACTTTATTGACAAACAAAACATCATCCCCATAAGGCAGATGGTATTGTGATGTAAATCCTTTGTTATCAAAAAACAGACTTTTGGTATAAGAGAGGTTTCTTCCAACTCCCATAAAAGGCATTTTTGCTAGATAATAGGAGAAATATTGTATGGCAGAATGTAGAATGTCATAATGGATCATTCCGTTCAGTAAACCCACTTTTTTATAAAAGGTACTATAACCAATCACCATTTGTTTCTTACCGGTGTAGTGTCTGGCCATTTTCATCAACCATTGATCTGAGGTTGGTATACAGTCGGCATCAGTTAACAAAATATGCTCATAAGCCGCCGCTTTGATTCCAATTGATAATGGAAATTTCTTTCCATGAATGTTTGTAACAGATGAATTGAGATTTACCAGTTTAATATTTGGAAATCTGTTCATACAATCCTTAATTACAAATTCAGTATCATCGGTGGAATTGTCATTAACAACAACAACTTCAAAGTTGGGGTAGTTTTGCCCAGCAATTACCGGAAGGGTTTTGATTAAATTATGCGCTTCATCTTTTGCAGAGATCACAATAGAGATAGGCAATCCATCCAAAGGGAGTAAAGGCTTTGGTTTGTGAAATGAAAATCTGAAAAACAACAGTGTGTAGTATAGCAACTGTAGTAGGATAACTATGCCAAAAAGTACAACAGTTATCTCGAGGAGATGGTTTTGAACAATAGTGAACATTCGTTTTATTATGGTTTGGATAGCAAAATTAGAAGAATTTAAAAATATTTGATGTATTTTTGCCAAAATTTACTAACAGAATGAAGTTTATAATTAACGATACCGATCAGAGGTCGAATGCAAGAGCGGGAGAGATCACAACTGATCATGGGGTTATTCAAACCCCCATTTTTATGCCTGTAGGAACCGTTGGTGCAGTTAAAGCACTCCATATAAAGAATGTTAAAGAGGATGTAAAGGCTCAAATCATATTAGGAAATACCTATCATTTATATTTAAGACCAGGTTTGGAAGTTTTAGAGAATGCTGGCGGACTGCATAAATTTAATGGATGGGACCGTCCCATATTGACTGATAGTGGCGGATTTCAGGTTTTTTCTTTAAGTCATAAAAGAAAAATTAAACCTGAAGAGGGCGTGTGGTTTCAATCCCATATTGATGGATCCAGGCACCTTTTTAGTCCGGAAAAAGTAATGGAAATCCAAAGAACCATCGGTGCTGACATTGTGATGGCATTTGATGAATGTACCCCATATCCATGCGATTTTAATTATGCTGAAAAGTCAATGAAGATCACTCATGATTGGTTGCAAAGATCTTGCAAACGTTTTGACGAAACAGAGCCTAAATATGGACATTCTCAAACTCTTTTTCCAATTGTTCAAGGATCTGTTTTCCAAGAATTAAGAAAAAAATCGGCTGAATTTATTGCATCCATGAATCGGGAGGGTAATGCTATCGGAGGTGTATCTGTAGGAGAGCCAACTGAGTTAATGTATGA
>DAONEU010000013.1:20109-30054 GCA_035403245.1 Bacteroidales bacterium
TTACCAAAACTATCAAGAAAGTTATAATATATTGAATGTTAACAATATAACATATTTACCGGGTTGCTTTTAACATAAATTAATAATCTCATTAAACTAAAATTATTATTTTTGCATCCCTAATTAGAAAACCAATAATATATTAGTAAAAATTTATGGCTACAACAGCAGATTTTAGAAATGGATTGTGTATCGAATTTAATGGAGAATTATTCGTAATTGTTGAATTTCAACATGTTAAACCGGGTAAGGGACCTGCTTTCGTTAGAACAAGAATCAGAAATTTAAAAACAGGAAGAACATTAGATAATACTTTCACCGCCGGTGTGAAGATTGATGTCGCTCGTGTTGAACGTCGTCCTTACCAATTTTTGTATAAAGAAGGTGATACAACCTATAACTTTATGCATAATGAAACTTTCGAACAACTTGCCATTCAAGAGGATTTGATTTCAAATCCCGGTTTATTAAAAGAGGGGCAAAGTGTTGAAGTAATGTATCATACGGATACAGAAACACCATTAACTTGTGAATTACCTGCATTTGTTGATTTAGAAGTGACTTACACTGAGCCGGGTGTTAAAGGTGATACCGCAACAAATGCTGCTAAAAGAGCTACTGTTGAAACTGGTGCCGAAGTTTTTGTTCCCCTTTTCATTGAAACCGGAGAAAAAATCAGGGTAGATACCAGAACAAACAGATATTCTGAAAGAGTTAAGTAAATTCTTAATATACAAGCATCTAACTTTTTAGATGCTTGTTTGATTTTTAAAAACTATTAACATGAAGTTTGCAACTCCTATTACTATTCAACAATTACTTCAAATTATTAAGCAAGATGTTGAAATTCAGGGAAATAAAAATAATATTGTTTCAGGAATTAATGAAATTCACTCTGTTGAAAAAGGTGATTTGTCTTTTGTCGATCATGATAAATATTATGATAAATTACTTAAAAGTGATGCTTCTATAATCCTTATAGATAAGTTTATGGAAGCTCCTGAAGATAAGACCTTACTCATTTGTAATGACCCTTTGATAGCTTATTTGGATGTTGTTCATCATTATGTTAAATTTACTCCTCAGTCTCAAAACATTCATCCAAATACAAAAATTGGTGAAGGAACTATAATTCAACCCAACGTTTTTATCGGAGAAAATGTTACTATAGGAAAAGACTGTATTATCCATGCTAATGTTAGCATTTATTCAGATACCATTATTGGGGATCGTGTGACTATTCAGTCTAATTCTACCATTGGTGGTGATGCTTGCTATTTTCAAAAAAGAGAAGATAAATGGATTAAGATCGATTCTTGTGGTCAAACTATCATTGAAGATGACGTTGAAGTGGGTTGTAATTGTTGTATTGATAAAGGAGTGTCTGGCGTTACTTTCATTGGAGAGGGTACCAAATTTGACAATCTTGTTCAAATTGGTCACGATACTCATATAGGTAAAAGATGTTTAATCGGTGCACAAGTGGGTATAGCAGGATGTACTTTTATCGATGATGATTGTTCCATCTGGGCAAAATCCGGAATTAATAAGGATCTATACATCGCTAAAAAGACTGTTGTCCTTGCATTCTCCGGTGTTGATAAATCGATTAATCAATCCGGAATGACCCTTTTTGGTGTTCCCGCTGATGATGCTCGCAAAAAATGGAAAGAGATGGCTTATATCAAAATGTTACCTGATATTGCTGATGCCATTAAGAAATTTAGAAGCTCAAAATAAGATTATACTTCATTCTCTTTTTTCTCAACAGTATGCTCGATCTGAACACGAATACAATCTTGTTCTAATCCGGCAACATGTTTGTAATTGTTGATGTATCCCATAATATTTGCAGATCCAATCGCATTAGCCGAATGGGTTTGTACTTTAACAACCGGAGCACCGTTCTTCCATTGCTCTACTAGCCACTTGGCACAATCATATCCTGTTTTCTCTTTAATTTTGCTGTAATCAATGGTGTAATTTCTGACTGCACCAAATAACCATTCCACCATAGCTGATTTATCAAGATCATGATCTAATGAAATCAGTTGGATATTATCAAGTCCTATTTCTTCAATTTTTGAAATAAATTCATCGAAATTTCTGACTATAACCCAATCTTCTGCATTTACAGGGGTCCTAACATCATCTAAGTATATATTCACTTTATTCATAGCGTTCATTTTAATTTGCAAAGGTAATGATTTTGATTTACTTTTTCCCAATAAAATGAGGACAGTTTAAAAAGTTTCTTTATATTTGCAAAATATATTTTTTTAGTGATTTTTCTAAATTTATCCGTTATGAAAATTCGTATTTTATCATTGATTACTCTCTTCTTTGCCATTGCTAACTTCGCATTTACTCAAGAACCTGTTATTGAAAAACCTTTAGGTACACCTGTTCCTAATTTTAATCTTCAAAGTGCAAATATTCAAATGATTGCAGACTTGGATCAAGGCGTTCTTTTTTATCAAAATAATGACCCGATTATAGATAATTCAGGAATAAAACAATTGATCCTTTATTCAAAAGATAATAAAGAAATTCAAACTCTTGAACTTTCTATCCCGGAGGGTAACAATTATATTACATCCAGAATTTTAGAAGATGAAGTTGTTCATTACTATTTCTTAAATAATTTAAAAACCAGAACGATCCAATTGAATACTGCTATTACCGGTATTCCAGAATCTTCATCAGATTCTAAATCTTTAAAGCCAAAAATGGAATTTACTTATAATGTAGATCCAAAAACAACAACTAAAGCCTTTTTTGCTGAAAGTAACGATAAAAACTACTTCTCCATTTGCTTAACTACTTTAAATGAAATGAAAAGTATCAATAAGATTTATGTAGTCGTTTACAATAATAAATTGGAAATCGAATGGATGCAAGAATTTCAACCCGATTTTAAAACTAAACAAACTGAAATTTCTGATTTTAAATTAACAAATGCCGGAAAAGCATTATTATTACTCAACACTTTTAATGTCGACAAAAGAAAACAATACAATCATGAGCTTCAGCTTGTCTCCATGTTTAAAGATAATGATTTTACAAAATTTACATCAGTTTGTGATTTTGGTATGATACAGTCCATGAAACTCTTAGTGCTAAGAAATGGTAAATATTTTGTAGGTGGTTATTATTCTGAAAAACCTACTACAACAACAGCAGGGTATGTTACTTTTACATTCGACCCTAGAAAAGAAAAAGAAGTTTTAACAAAATATGTGACTAAATTCAACGATAATTATAAAGAAAGAGAACCTTCAGGTTTTGAAGAACCTGCTAAAATTAATACAGATTACAATTTAAAATGTGACTATTTATGGGAACTCCCTAACGATTTTGTCGTGATGTTGGGAGAACAATTCTTAGAAACGAAAATGGTTGATCCTAAAAAAGAGATCACTACCTATACTTACTATTGTAAAAATCTGTTCTATCACCAATTTGGCTTGGATGGTATTAATGCCGGGTATGACGTATATCCTAAACCACAAGTTGGCCTAAGTTTTTCTCCCATTGAAGATATTCATCAATTAGGAATCTCCTATTCCGCTTTTTTGGATGGCTCAACAGTCTATTTGATTTATAATGATCATATTACAAGATTTTTTGATAAAGAAGATGTATTAATTTCTTATGACACAGAAGAGAGAAAAGATGGTATTTTAGTCATGACTAAAATTAAAAAAATTGGTTATCTGGAATCAAAATTGATCATGCTTTCACCAAAAGACACCTATTACCAAAATGTATGGGTTGCGGATGTAAGTAAGATTGTTTTCGGATTGGTAACAAAAAAAACGTATAATTTGGAACAATTTGAAATCATGAATGAGTGGGAGTGGGAATAAGAGATAAGAGATATGAGATAAGAGTTACTGTAAAACATACTATTTTATGCATAGAAATATTTTTTTATTTATCATGGGGCTATTTTTAATAGTTCCAGTTTTTGGTCAGAACAATTTTTCCAACTTTACTTCATTGAAGTCGGAAGGTAAAATTCCTCCTGATTTCAGAAAATATATTACCTCTGAGAGTAAAGAAGATTTGCTTCTTAAAAGATTGTTTACCAGCGGATTAATATTATATGGGACAGAGTTGAACCAATATGTTAATAAAGTTGCTGATCAAGTTTTAAAAGATCATCCAGATTTAAGAAAAGAGATGAGATTTTATATTTTAAGATCTTCTGCTGTCAATGCTTTTGCTTTTTCAGATCATCTGATTTTGATAAATCTTGGATTGCTTGCACAAATCCAAAATGAAAGTGAGTTGGCTTTTATTATTTCTCATGAATTAATTCATATCGTTAATAAACATATTGAAAAAGAGAAAACTGAAAAAAGAAGGAAAAAAGACAAAGTAAATTATAATTCAAAAAAAGATCAGTATTTAGTGTATCATAATCGTTCGAGAGAGCATGAATATGAATCTGATAAAGAAGGATTCACTAAATTTTTTGAAAAGAGTGGTTACAATATTGAAGATATAGATGGTGTCTATGATGTACTTCAATATGGATACTTACCATTTGAAGAAACAAAATTAGATCGAGGTTTTTTGGAAACTGATTTTTACAAATTTCCAGATTCCTATTTTCTGGTTAATTTAACTCCAATTCGAAATAGAGAAGATTATATTGATACTCTTAGTACACACCCTAATATTTTGAAAAGAAGAACTATTATGAGCGATTTGGTGGAAAATAGTTCACATAAGGGAGGTGCCTCTTTTATACAACCTGAATCTTTGTTTTTAAGGATCAGAACATTGGCAAGATTTGAATGTATCAACTTGTTGTTAACGACCCATGACTATGGAGAAAGTTTTTTCAATTCTTATGTATTGCAGAAAGAATTTCCTAATAATGAATTTTTAGAACAAGCCATTGTGGCTTCTTTATATGGTATTAGTAAACATAAACTTTCTGAAGGTATTTCTGAAATAATTGGATCTTATAAAGATTTTGAAGGTGAAATTCAACAAATAATGCACTTTTTTACTAGATATAATAAAGATGAATCAACAATATTAGCTCTAAGATTTGCATGGGATGCTTCTAATAAATATCCGGAAAATACATACTTCCCTCTTATTGTAAATGATCTTATTAAAAGTTTATTGAATAGAAAGAAATTAAATTATACTGACTATTCTGACTATCCAATGGGATATGATGTTTCTTTAATTCCTGCAGACACAATCTCTACAGATTCAACGACTACTACTCAAACCGGAAAAAATAGATTTGGTAAAATAAAATCTACTACCAAAAAAACGAAAGTAAAACCGACAGAAACTTTTAAAACTCAAAATTATATGTTGGTGGATTTGCGAAAAGACACGACATTTATGAATCTTGTTGAACAAAATCTTAAAAATGTTGAAGATAAAGAAATTCTTGATGTTATTGATGAAAATAAATTTGATGACAAAGTTTGTAATTCATTAATAGTTTGGTATCCAAATTATTACATTCAAAAATCAAGTAATAAAATTGAAATGAATAACCAAAAAATTGAAAAGATGGTTACTCAATCGATTAAAAATTTAAATGTTGAAGCTCAAACTGTTTATGATTTACCCATTGAAAACTTTTCAACAGAAAGATATAATCAGTATTGTAAAATCCAGAATTTTTATTACGAATATAATTATTCAAGTGGAATTCCGATGATTTATTATGAATCTAATCATATTGAAGACGCTTGTTTAGAATTTGGAGGTACATGTATTAATTTTGTTAATGTATATTCTAAACGATCAAGTAGTATTTATTTACTCTATTTTTGGTTTATTCCTCCAACATATCCAATCCTGTTGTTTGCTCCACAAATGTTTGTGCATTCACTTTTACCAACTAAAGATACCCAAACAGAATATGTAATCATTAATCTATCAACAGGAGAACAAATAGTTCAAAAAAGTGCATATATTGAAGGAAGAAATAATACTCCTGCTATTAATGTATTCATTAATAGAATGTTTTATAACTATTCACCAAAGAAAGTAAATAACAAATGAAAAAAATAGTCTTATTAGCCATCATTTTTTTATTAACCCTAAATAGTGGGCTATTTTCTCAAAATATGGGTTATTTAGGTAAAAGAGTTCTTTTGAATATGGATGTTAAAATCTCACCGGTTTTTTCTTCTCCTACTTATTTCGGATCAACTGATGTTTTTTCTGCTGATTTTACATTTTCTCCAAATATTGAATTTATTATCAATAACAAAGGGCTTGCCGGGATAGCATTTAATTATTTAAAGACTCAATACGTAGAGTCAAACTATTTCTATGAATCACATACTTACCCTTTAAAATTATATGGAGCTGGTTTATACTATAAACTATATTTTAATAGAAAAGATGATTATTATCAGGCTCCTTTTGGTGTTCATGCATTATTTGAATTCGATTATTTAAAATATTATACAGAAACATTTAATAGTACATCTTATACCGGTAATATTTTTGGGATAAGAGCTGGATTTGGTGTTGACTATATGCTTACGAACAGAATTAGATTGTCATGGAATGCATCTTTGGGACTTACGAATAAAGGTAGTGTTACAGATTTTTTTGAATACGATTATTTTGATTCAGACTATAGCAGTGATATTGAAGATCGCGTTGCTAAAACCTATTTTTTTCATAATAAAATCGGAATTGGAATTTTACTTTTTTAGAAATAAATGAATGTAAATAGATCTGTTTTCTTCTTTTTAATTTTTCTTGTTTTTACAACTGGCTTCTCGTTTGCTCAAAAAGGAAATTTTGGGATCCAGTCAGAAGGTGAAATGCCATGTCAATTTGCGTATTATAAACTAAAAGAAAATAGATCAGATTTTAAGCAAAAAGCACTGTTTACAAATACGTTACTTATTTATGGAACCGATTTAAACCATTATTTAGATCGAGTTATAATGAATCTATTGTTAGATGAACCCATTCTAAAACAAAAAGTAAAAATCTATTTGTATAGGAGTGTTGAACCCAATATTTATACAACTGCTGATTCTATCTTAATAATTAATATCGGATTATTAGCTCGAATTCAAAATGAATCTGAGTTGGCGTTTATATTATCTCATGAACTTGCTCATTTATATAAAAATCATGCGTATACATCTGATCGCTTTTCAAAAAAAGAAAAAATCCAGCATGAAGATCTATTCAATAAAGAGCATTTTCGTTCTGAAGAAGATGAATTAGAAGCTGATCAGTTTGGTTATACCCATTTCTTTCTGCCTCATGGATACAAAACACAAGATATTCAAAATGTTTTTATGTGTTTTGAATCGGATAGAACTTTTCAACTGAACTCATTTCATTTTAAAGATTTTTTACTTCAACAATCGTATCCTTTTTCAAATACCAATTTTATTGATAACTCTGAAATTGATTCAGAAGATTCTCCGGAATTAAATGATTTTATTCAACAAAGAATAGAAAAATTTAATTCTTATAAACAACAAAATGATTATGAAAATCAAACAGATACCGAATTTTTAGCTTATAAAAGAATAGCAGTTGATGAATTGCTTAGATTAAAAGTGATCGATCATGATTATCTGAATTCAATCCATTTGTCTTCTATGCTAATGTATCAAAAGTCAGATAATCCATTTTATGTAACTGTATGGTTAGCTTCAAATTATGGTATTTTAAAAATGAGAGAAAAGGATCCTGATTTTAACTGGTCTGATGATCAATTAAATTCAAGTTTCAAAAAAGAGATTCAATATTTTTATACTCATATTTCCCTTACTGAGTTGAAATCTTATGTTCTTTATTTAGCCACCGATTTATCTAAAAAGTATCCGGATAATAGCTATTATTGGTCATTAATCAATAGTATTAATGGATTTAATGAGCATCAAAAATATACATTTCCATCGAATAATCTGACTATTTTTGATCCAACATATCAAAAAGTTAACAGAGAAAACGAAACTATTAAGAATCTGGATGATGAATTGTCAGAAATAATGGAGTCAATAGCTCGTAAGACCTATTGTAATGTTTTTATAATGAAAAGTGAACACAGAAGCTTATTTAATACAGAATTAGATAATCAATATGGCCAACTACGACTACTAAAAAATAGTGTTTTAAAATATTCAGATACAAACTTTGTTTATTTTCCAATTTTGGATAATCAGCAACAAATTATAAATAGACCCATTTATTTTGTTCATATTCAATATAGGTCAGTCCCCGATCGTTTTATTACGCGTTTTTATTATCTTCCTTTGATTCTTTTGAACCCTTCCTCTTTACCATTTACAACAGCCCATGTATTTGCCAATAGAGCCAGAATGAGGGTTCAATTTGTTTTTTTCGATACTCAAACCAATACGATTAATTATAATATAGATCAAACTTTTTCCGATTTTAATGGAAAAACAATATTAAAACAATTTTTATTTGATCAATTTGTTAAGATTAGCAATCCATGAAATTTAAAATAGTCATATTATCCTTTTTAATCACATTGTCAGTACTGCCTGTAGTATCACAGACAAAAGGTTTTATGGGCAAAAGGATCTTGATTCAGGCAGATCTTTATATGAGTCGAAATAAAGAATATGCATTGAATACATGGAATGTTTTCATTCCCAGAACCATATTTAGTCCGGGGATGGAATATGTCATTGGTCACAAAATATCTGTTGGTGGTTGTTTAAATTTTTTTAAATATGGATTTAATCCAACATCCAGTATCGAATACATGTACCAGGATAGTTTACCCACAAATTTGTTTATGAATGGTACAGGAGCTTCGATATATTTAAAAAAATATATTTTTAAAAATAGTCATGCCCCTTATGGTTCGTTTATAAAAATCCAATTAGATACTTATGGAATCAATATTAACACTAAAAATTTTGGAAAATTATCTGATGATATAATTGGTTTAAAATTTGAATTTGGATACGATTACATAATAGGAAATCGAATCAGAATCTCGTGGGGCACTTATTTAGGTTTTACAGACGAGTTATTCCGGATATTCAACACTCAAAGAACAAATATTTTATTGACTTCAGAGCGAAAGTTTTACAAAGATTTTTTGTTTGGAACTAAAATCTCTTTTGGATTTTTAGCATCATAAAAAAGGGTTCCCGAAGGAACCCTTTGAATTTATAATTTAGCTTTACCTGCAGCTACCTTTTTTGATTTGGCTTTTAGTACAACTAATTTGCCATCACTATCTAAGTGACAAAAAGTAGTAAGGAATGTTCCTTTATCTGTTTTAGAGCTGCATAAAGTTTTAACTTTGATATCTCCACTTTCAGAAATAGTGGCCATTTTGGTGATTGGTTTAAATGTTGCCATAGTAAATCCTGGAATTATTGCGGGTTTTTCTTTTTTATTGGAAGTTTTATCTTCTGTATTTTTGTCCGTATTATATACAACAAAAATATCACCCTCTTTAACAATGTATGTAGCTGGAATTGTAATTTCTAATTCATAAGAAGGAAGCTCCTGCATGTGTGCATACTTTCTTCCTAAATATTTATTATAAATTAATTCATCATTTTCGCTATTAATTCCTAAAAATAGAAAACTTCTATTCCAGTAGTAAAAAGTTGTAGTAACTGTTCCATTTGAATTTCTACTAGGGATTGGTACCATATCCCTATTTTGAACCGCTGCAGTATATCTTCCGTTGCCTAAATCAATGATTTTATCAATTTTCCAATTTCCTTCATAAGGTTTTTGAGAAACAATATTGGTGGCATTTTGATTAGTAAAGTCAAGTTTAATAATATTTACCGACTCTTCTTCCGTATAAACAAAAAGGTTTTGGTTTTCTTTATATTCACCGATTTTATAATCAATAACTTCAGGTTTTCCGGTAACAGAATATTCTAATTCAGAAATTAATTCGTTAGAAACTTTTACAAAATAAAATGA
>DAONEU010000014.1:0-14164 GCA_035403245.1 Bacteroidales bacterium
GGTAAATGATCTGAAAACCCTCCCAAATATTGAAATCCTAAAAAAGTACGAAAAGGTTTATCCCCTCCATATTTATCATCAGGAACAACCAAAAAATCGGGTTTATAAATATGCTTATCATTTGTGACGTTACAATTAGAATCTGTATTCAGCAAGGCATTTGAAACAATAAATTGATCTAAACAGCCCCAAAACTCCTCATTTTTATGTGTTCCCTCATTAGCTAAAACAGAATATTTGAACATTAAATTGACTAATGAAGTAGAACTTTCATTTTTTTCTTTCGCTCTTAAGATGTTATATATACTATTATCCTTTGGATAATCATTAAAATCTCCCATGATAATGATATAACTGTTCGGATTGATTAAAAATAATGAATCTACCTTCTCTCTAAGTATTTGTGCATAAAAATCCCTTTTCAGAATGGTAGCTCCGGAGCCTCCAAATCGGGAGGTCCAGTGATTTACAAACAGATGTAATGTATCATTTGATGGCAATCTAACAGATGCATATAAGATATCTCTGTTTTTACTCAGAGGCTCAAATGGGAATGTTATTGAAACGGGATAACTATTTATAATTTCTATTTGATCACTTCTGTAAAGCAAAGCAACATCTATTCCTCTGGAATCAGCAGATTCATAATGGATGTACTTGTATCCTTTTTTTTTAAGTCCGGGATGTCTGATCAAACTTTCCAGGACCACATCATTTTCAATTTCAACTAAGCCAATCAGAGCCGGAGGCTCCCAACCGGTGATGGAAAGAATTACTTTGGCAATTTGATTTCGTTTATGATACATTTTTTTGTAGCTCCAGCGATTCATACCTTCTATGGTATAAGAATCATCATTCGTCAAACTATCATCAGCTGGATCAAAGAAATTCTCTGTATTATAGAACATAACACTAATCCGATTGGTATCAATTTGACCAAACAATCCAAATGATTGGATCCAAACGAAGATCCAAAAAATGATCTTTCTCATTTTTATTTAATTTGATCAACAAATCTAATCAAATTTAGGATACTTATAATTCAATTCAAAAAGCAACAAATAGGAAAAATTGCTTTTTTGATTAAAAAACGGAATAAAAAGGGGGAAAAAGTGCTTTTTTGGAGTTTTCCTTAATTTTAGTTAAAAATTAATGGTGCTCTTTTTCAATATTTTGCAAAAGTTCCTGATACCATAATTCGCCATATTTACGGATAAGTGGCTCTTTTAAAAACCGGTACAAAGGCAGATTTAGTTGTTTTCCTTTATGACACGCCGCATGACAAACAGCCCAGCGATGATAATTGAGCGCTTCATAATCCGGGAGTTTTATAATTCTTATAGGATATAAATGACAAGAGATTGGTTTTTGAAAATCTATTTCACCATTGAGGAATGCTTTTTCAATAGCACATTTAGCAATATTATTTTCGTAATAAACGTATGCACAAGCTTCATTTTCAAGAAGTGGCGTCACAAAAGCACCCTCCATATCGTAGTCAAAAGTACCCGATTCTTCAATTTTTGTGATCCCTTCAGGGGTCATATATTTTTTAAAGATCGGATAGTAATCCTCTAAATCAGACACTTCCATTGGATCAACAGGTGCACCAACATCACCTTCAATACAACACATCCCTTCACATTCTGCTAAATCACAACAAAATTTCGATTCAACAATATCCTCTGAAACCAATACACCTTGAATAATTCTCATAATCTTTAAAAATCTGTACCTATAGAAATCATATACATACCATCAGGGTTTGAAAATTTAAAATCTTCAATACCCCAGGAGTAGTCAAAACGAATAAAATAACTAAATAGTGTTGCTCTTAAACCTAGCCCAATTCCGGTAACCCAGGGATCAACTTGTCTTTTGACGATGGCCGTAATATTTCCGGAATTAATATATCTGATATATAAACCATTATCTTCAGAATAGGGCGTTAATCCGGTCCAGGCTGTCCCAAAGTCAACAAATGTGATTAATTGCATGGAATTAAAAAACTCACTGGTTACTTTTCTCTTCGCTAATAATTGTACGAAAGGAACTCTTAATTCAGTACTTAAAAGAACAAAAGAGGTTCCATTTCTTACATTTTGGTCAAATCCTCTTAAATTGGTTGCGAGTGTTTGATAGTGATAATTTTTAGTTCTATCTACATAGATATCACTATTAAAAGTAGGATTTATCCAGTTATCTACACCACCCATATAGTAAACCAGACGGGAAGTTCCGAAATTAGTACTTGCAGCAAAGCGAGTCGCCCAAGTGATATTACGGTATAATTTCACCGATTTTCGATAATCGATCCCTAAAACGATCAAGTTTTTACTGGTATCAGCTATTTTATAGTCATATTCAATAAAAACCTTACATTTAGTACCTCGCCATAAATTAGTATAAAGTTCTTTGGAGGAATCAAAAACATACTCGATCTTGCCACCGGTCCAATAGGAACGAGTAGTAGGCTCTTTCAAGGTTTGATCGCTTAAGGAGCTTTCAATAAATAGTTCATGTCTTCCCTTTAATGTAAATCGTAAACTTCTAAATTTATCGAAAGGGAATTTATAAATGATAAAAAAACTGCTGTTTATTTGCTTTACGTATCTGTAATCTATCGATTGTTGCAATGATTGCCTGTAAACGATAAACTGTTTATCGATTCTTTTAGAAAGATCCTCATAACTTAACATAATTTCAGATCCGGAGTAGAAAAGCGGAAGTCTGAATCCTGCTGTGATTCTATAGTTTTCAAAAAGATCGTTGATTCCCACCATAATCAAAGTGTTCATACCGGAATTCAAATAAATGGGTGAATCATCACCGGTAAACTGTTGATAGGAGGTGTTTAGAAAACTAAAATCGGCTTGCGTAATCAGTTTATTTACATTAAATTGAATATAATAGTTTCTGGAAATCTGTGGTTCAAAGTTAAAAATATTAGGTCTCGTAATCGTATTGGAAGAATCTATTGCGCCATTTTCAGTGGAGTCAATCGGCATAGGTTTTTTGTTAAAGTCGCTCTTTCTAACCTGTTGAAATCCTTTTCTATTTTTGGATTTTATTTCGTCATTTTGTTTTTTGATTTTCTTTTCCTGAATCCGCTTATCCACTTCAAATTGAGTCAATTGATCCGTTTTTTCCAACTTTAAAAATGAAATTGGTTTTTCAAGAGGACTTAGATAAATCCTTTTTACACCATTCTTCAAAAAAATCGTAGCTAAAGTGGAGGGTTTTGCTGAGTATTCTTGTTCTACAATGGAATATCCATAATTGGACATTGGATTTGTCTTAGCAAAATAAGCATAATGAATAATGGTGTCAATTGTTGTAATGGAACTATCAAATTGAGCGAAGTAGCGATTGTAAATTCCATTTTCATCGCTGAGAAACATGATTTGCCCTTTTCCTATCACTCGAACTTGTTTCTCATTGGCATCAGGAGTATAAGTAACCCTTAGCAATTGATTATTTTTCTCAGAATAATGGTAAACAAAAAGGTCGTAATTGCTTTGGTTTTGGTAATTGTAAAATTTGTTTTCTGAATCTAGTGAGTCAACAGGTCGATTGGAAGAAAACACAATATCTTTTTGATTGTTCATGAAACGGGGTTCGTAATCATCGTAAAAATCGTTGGTTAGATTTTGATAGGAACGAGCTTGAAAACTATAAAGGAAAATGTCAGATTGACCATTTCTAAACCCGGAAAAAAGCATAAAACGACCATCATCAGAATAGGTCCAGTCAGTAATTTTCTCCACATCAACTAAGAAACGATCTCCTCTTTTTTTATCATTGATAATGTATGGATAATAATAGCAGCGCCCCCTATCTTCAATTGTAAAACCGACCAAATTTCCGTCAGGGTGCCATGCAACAATGGGAAATGAAAGATCAGGATTATCCTCTGTTTTTTTATCTTTTTTAAAAATCATTTTTGGCTTTTTATAATCTGCCATTTTTAGCCACACTTTGATTTGTCCTGCTTCATTAGTTACGTAAGCGTAGCTTTCTCCATCCGGAGATAAGGTTATTTGAGAGTAGTCGCGGCTTTTTTTAGGTTTTGTAAGTAATTCGGGAGTATTGGGTTCGCCAATTTTAGATTCTTTTGTATAAATGACATAGTAGGTTCGGAACCAGTCTTCCATTAGTTCTTTATAAGGCACACCGGTGACATAGTACAAACTTTTCTCAACATTTTTTGAAGATCTTACGGAGTATAGAATATTGGAAACGGTTGCTTCACCATAACGATCCACGATGAACTTCCAAAAACAATGCCCTGCATAAGTGGCTTCTACGGGATTTAAGTCTTCTAGAAGTTCATACCGTCTTGATAAGATTCCATTTTTAACATAAATATCCACTTCAGGGCTCCAGGGTTCAGCCATATAGGAAGCTAATCCACTGTAAAACCAATTAGGAACAGATGAAAGGTGACCGGCGGAAATATTAGCTCCTACACTTTCCCCTTCCACAATATTTCGGGCAAAAATGGTGATGATTCCACTTTTGATCATTTTATCAAAATGGTTATGATCTCCGTCAAAATAGAGATAGACCTTATTCCCGTATATGTTCGTAATACCACCCTGGTTGTAAAAATCCTCATTATCAAAACCAAAATTGGATTCTCTAAAATCACCTTGAGTATTGTAGACGATAAAGTGAATTTTCTTATATAAAGTATAATTTAAGGTTCTTTCCAATTCACCAATAATACCGGCTGCTTTACCATAAGTGTATTCTGCTAAAGGTTTAGAAGTAGGATAGAAAAAAACGTCATAAAGATTTGCACGATAATATTGCCAGTTGAACTTCTGATATTGCACTCTGTTCTTTCCAAATGTAAGCTGAGACCCATTGTAAAATTGAGCCTGTAATGTGATTACCAGGAGTAATAAAAAAGTTAATATCAGACTCTTTTTAATCATTTTTAAATACTAGCACTACAAGTGATTCCTTTTTTGAGCAGTTCTTTTTTGATAATTTCCAATTGATCTTTATTTTGAAGGTTTACAGTCACACTAATCAACACTTTTCCAACAGGAACGGAGGTGATTGATCTTTCGTGAACAATATCCTGAATATTTACTTTTTCTTGTTCCAAAACGGATAACACTTTTTTCAACTCTCCGGCTTGATCCGGAACAATAAATTGAATGTGTGTTCTTAAGCCTTCTTGAATCATCCCCTGGTCCAAAATTTGTTGAAAAACACTCATGTTTACATTACCACCACTCACTACAGGTACAACATTTTTGCCCATCAATGCAGATTTTTTAAATATAGCAGCAGCAATTGCAGCAGCACCGGAAGGTTCTGCTAACAGTTTTCCTCTTTGAAGCAATAGATAGGTCGTATGTGCTAATTCTTTATCAGATACAGTTATCAAATCATCAACCAACTCTTTAACAATACTGAAAGTGAGGTCACCCGGTCTTTTTACAGCGATACCATCTGCGATCGTATGACAATGGGGAAGAGTTAACACCTCATTGCTGTTTTGAGAAGCCAACATGGAAGCAGCACCTTCTGCTTCAACACCAATAATTTTGATATTTGGATTGATCTCTTTCAAAGCAATCGCAATACCACTGATCAAACCACCACCACCGATGGGAACAATTACAGTGTCCACATCCGGAAGTTGTCTGAAGATCTCTAATCCTACAACACCCTGACCGGCAATGATTAGTTCATCATTAAAAGGATGAATATAGGTTCCTTTTTTTTCTTTACAATATTCTTGAGAGGCAGCATAGGCGTCATCAAAAGTATCGCCGGTTAGAACTACTTCAGCACCATATCCTTTTGTGGCATTTACCTTAGAAGGTGGGGCAAATGAGGGCATAAAAATAATACTCTTGAGCCCTAGTTGAGAGGCGGAATAAGCCACACCTTGTGCGTGATTTCCTGCAGAAGCTGCAACAATAGGATGTTTTTTTTCCTCTTCCGTTAGATGATACAACTTGTTAAAGGCACCTCTAACTTTAAAGGATCCGGTTGTTTGTAAGTTTTCTAATTTCATGAAAATTTCAGCTCCGGCCATTTTCGAAAAGGTCTTAGAGTGAATTAAAGATGTTTCTCTGATAACATCTTTCATAGATTGTTGAGCAGAAATGATATCAGAGTATTTAATAGTAATCATGTTACCTCCAATTGATTTGTAAAAATAGTTATTTTTTTATGTTTTTTTGTTCTTGTAGAGAAAAATCTACATTTTTAGTTTCTATTAAGTTGATTACGAGAATTATAGCAAAAGCACCCCAAAAGGGTAATGATAATTTATCGGTATCCAAAAAGTTATTCATTATGCCGTGAATATAATACGAAATCAATGCCAGGGTTGCTGCTAATGAAAGGATCTTGTTTCTAGGATCTTTAGAACGAAGATGTGTTTTAATTCCGGTATAAATAACAAGGATTAACATGCTTAAAACTGTGATTAAACCAATAAATCCGGTCTCAGCTGTAGGTCCGATATACTCACTATGACAGTTGCCACCATTACCAAAGTTTGTGGATATGATGGTTTTATATTTGTTCTTTTGGAATGGGGCATATTCAAACTGGTAGGTTCCCGGCCCCCAACCCACAATAGGTCGTTCTTCAATCATTCCAAAAGCTGAAAACCAGCGGTTTAGACGCTCTACATTGGATGCATCTGTGGAGATGTTGCCCATGGATTGTAAATGTTCTGTAAACGTAGCAGAAGAGTCTTGCTTGTTTTTGCCCATTTGATACAGAATATCGCTGGCAAAAAAGAAAAATAGAGCGACAGCCATCGTTCCTCCTAAAACCAACCAAGAGAATTTAATTCTCCATCGAATAGCTAAATAAACACCAAGTGAGCCAATCACACTTAACCACGCTGCTCTACAAAAGGAGAAATAGAGTCCTACCATTAGAATGGCTAGTATTCCAATGTAATAGATCTTTAGCCATTTGGTAGATTGGGGTAAAAAGAAAAAAGAAACGGTGATTGGGATAAAAAAAGCAATGGCGGCTCCATAAGCAGTATGATCATTGTAAAATGGCTTTTGAATCCAGTGCATGCCATGTTCCATAAATCCTAATTGAGCAGATTTTATCGTAACAATAATAATCACCAAAGCTAAAGAAAATAGATACGCATTAAAATAGTGGACAATTCTATTGGTGTCCTTTTTAATCAGTTGAACAACCATAAAGAAACAGGCAACAATAAACCAAATTTTAGAAGCTAAAAATTTAAAAGAGACCAATGGAAGTTCACTCGTAATACTCGTTACAAATATCCAAAAGAGGTAGCATAGAATGGCTATCGTTAAAGGATGTTTTAAAATTTGTCGTTCAATTTTTAGATCGTATAAGATCCGAATTAAGAATAGAACAGTTAGGGAAATCATGATCAATTCTCCAGGAAATGAGATACTTAAGTTGATCTTGTCATTTTCAATAAAAATCGAAAATGGGGTAACCAATGCCATTAAGTAAACTAAAAAATCTACTTTGAAAATGAGCAAATAAACCAATATCAAACCGGCGCTGATAATTGGTAGATACAAAAACTCTCTCATCAACGCAAAACAGTTGAGCAATATAAAAGCTGCACTGACTCCTAAAACAATGAGTTTTTTTCGGTTCATTCTTTCAATTCAGATACTTCGTTTTTCTTTTTCCTTTCGGGATCAGTTTGAATGTTTTCAATGATAACTAATGTAAACAGTGTTACTACAAATGCAGCAAGAGTTGACAAAATCATGATAATCAGTTTCTTAGGATATGCTTTTTTATCAGCAGGAATCGCTTTTTCAATCACAAATTTAACGGGCATATTGCTCTCCATATCCATTTTAGTATCCATCATTCTGGATTTACAAAGTGCCTGGTATTCTGTAAAGTTAAGTTGTTCGTTTTGAAGAGTTTGAACTGTAGGCCCCCATTTGGCAAGTTTCTCTAACTCTTTTGCCAATCGTTGTTGTGCTCCAACATTGCCTTGCGCAATCGCGATGGCATATTGTTGTGTAATTCTTTCAGCTTGTCTGTCTAAGACTAATACCCCTTTTTCAGCTAAAACACTCAATGAGTCATCAATTCTATTTAACTCTTGATTAATCTCAACTAGTTGTTTCTCCAACAAATGGTAAGCAGCCGTTGCACGCTCTCTCTCTACATTATTTTTAAAAGTATCTAATTGATTAACAATTTCATTGGCCATTTGAGAAGCTAATTGACTATCCCAATCAGATACAGTAACTGCAATAGCCCCATACTGAGTACGTTTGATGGTGATTGAATTTTCCAACGCTTTATAAAGTCTTGTTTGCCAATACTTCATATCTGTTTTCAAACCGTAATGTTCTACCAAATTGTATTTTTGTATCAAAATATCTTTTATTTCTCTAGAATTTAATATCTGGATCATATGCTCTGTTTCCTCTTCAACAGCATAAGCTTTGATATCTAAACGCTCGTTGTAGTTTTGTTCATTCAGCAAAATCTTAGATAATGAATTTGTTCTGGGTGCATAAATGATAGATGTTGACTTGAATTGTGGCCGAATCAACAGGGATGCACCAAAAGAAACAAAAGCGGCTACAACACTGATTATAATCAACAGTTTACGCCATTTCCATATAAACCGGATTAGTCCAAATGAATTAAATTCGTTGCTTTTTTCTTGCATATGATTTGTGTTACTGATTATTAAAACCTTTTAAACGTATTTTTCGGTAAAAATAGTATTACTTTTTGATCTGAATCGATAATTCATCGAGTTGAGAATTTTCAACAGCAGCAGGAGCATTGATCATGGTGTCTCTTGCAGAATTATTTTTTGGGAAAGCAATAAAATCTCTTATCGAATCGGTATCTGAAAGAACAGAACATAAACGGTCAAATCCAAAAGCGATACCACCATGAGGAGGACAACCATATTGGAATGCACTCAACATAAAACCAAATTGATATTCAGCTTGTTCTTCAGTGAATCCTAAGATTTTGAACATCTTATTTTGTAGATTTCTGTTATGGATTCTGATAGAACCGCCACCCACTTCAGTTCCGTTAATGACTAAGTCGTAAGCATTAGCATTAACTGCTGTAGGATTGGCGTCCAGCATTGCTTCGTGTTCCGGTTTGGGTGCCGTAAACATGTGGTGTTTAGCATAAAATCTATTAGTTTCATCATCCCATTCTAATAATGGAAAATCGACTACCCATAGCAATTTGTATTCACCTGCCTTACGTAATCCAAGTTGTTTGCCCATTTCTAAACGAACCTCACTTAGTTGTTTTTGAGTCTTTTCGGTTTTACCACTTAAGATTAAAATTAAGTCACCGGCTTCAGCATGAGCTTTTGCAGCTACATTTTTTAAATCTTCCTGATCATAAAATTTATCCACGGATGATTTAAAAGTTCCATCAGCCTGACACAAGATATAAACCAATCCGGAAGCTCCAATCTGAGGTCGACGAACAAAATCAGTCAAAGCATCCAATTGTTTACGGGTATAATGAGCACACCCTTTTGCAACGATTCCTACAACCAATTCAGCTTCGTTAAAGATCTTAAAATCTTTGTGTTGCATTACATCATTCAGTTCTACAAACTCCATTCCAAAACGTAAATCGGGTTTATCGGATCCGTAGAATTTCATTGCATCAGCGTAGGTGATTCTTTGAATTGGATCAATATCGATATTTTTCACTTTTTTGAAGATATGTTGCATCAAACCTTCGAAAGTGTTTAAGATATCCTCTTGTTCGATGAATGACATCTCACAGTCGATTTGCGTAAATTCAGGTTGACGGTCAGCGCGAAGGTCTTCATCTCTGAAACAACGAACGATTTGAAAATATCGATCGTAACCGGAAACCATCAAAAGTTGTTTAAATGTTTGAGGAGATTGAGGAAGGGCGTAGAATTCACCGGGACTCACACGGGAGGGAACGATAAAATCGCGAGCTCCTTCAGGGGTAGAGCGAATTAAAAATGGAGTTTCGATATCCAAAAATCCGATATTGTTCAAATAATTACGGATCTCAATACCCATTTTATGACGGAAAATCAGGTTGTTTTTCACCGGATTTCTTCTCAAATCCAAATAACGGTATTTCAAGCGAAGTTCATCACCACCATCAGATTCATCTTCGATCGTAAAAGGAGGAGTAGCAGATTCATTTAAAACAGCGATTTCATCCACAATGATTTCGATCTCTCCGGTTGGGATATTTTTATTTTTGCTATATCTTTCGGTAACAGTTCCGGTCACTTTTAAGACCCATTCTCTTCCCATTTTTTCCACTTTTTTAGCTAATTCTTCATGAGTTTCGCTATTAAAAGCCAGCTGAGTGATCCCATAACGGTCTCTAAGATCAATAAAAGTCATACCACCCAGTTTTCTCATTTTTTGAATCCATCCGCAAAGGGTCACTTTTTGGCCCACATTACTCATGTTCAGCTCTCCGCAAGTATTTGTTCTTAACATCGTTATATATTTTTAGTTTCTATATATTATCCTATACAAATTTAACCCGCAAAGATACAAAATAATGTGCTAATGTGCTGATGTGCTAATGTGCTAATTTACTAATTTACTAATTTGCTAATTTGCTAATTTTACTTACTGTTTCAATTCCTTTTTGTAAAACGATATCTTTACCGGAACAAAAATCTTCGAAACTTGTTTCAACAATGATATCAGGAGTAACACCCTTATTTACAAATGGTTTTAATGAATAGGGATACAAGATTCTTCTGGTACACACTCTTGCCCTCGAATCTAATGGTAAATTTTCAATGACCAATGGGGATCCTGTAGAGCCTCCTGACTCAGATCCGATTAATAGGGGTCTGTCAGGAACTTCGTAAATATTGACTAAGAAATCTTCAGCAGCAGAAAAAGTATATTCACCAATCAAAATGACCGTTGGCATCGTCCATCGGATAATGGTATCTGAAATCGGAATAGTATCCCCCTTTTCTGTTCTATAAGCTCGATCCATGTAGAAATCCTGACACTCTTCTATCCAATTTCCGTTTGCCCTTCGAACACCATCATTGATTCTGGTTTGCCAGGCATAATTGATTAAAAAATTTCCTTTTGTAAGATACGATTGTAATACCCATGCAACTCCGGTTGTACCACCACCATTTCCACGCAAATCTATAATCAGTCTTTTTGCTTTTAAAATTTGAGGTTCCATTTGTTTCAGTTGAGGAATCACTATTTCCTCAGGATAAAAACCATTAATGGATAAATGTAAAATGGAGTCCTGTAACCATTCTAACTGAACTAAATCCCAGGAAATATTCTTTGGAGGAACTAAAGATTCTCCTTCTTCCTTTGTTCTTGTTGCTTCTCCGTTTCTTGAAATGGAAATGGAAACTTTTTCTCCACTCTTTTTTAATACTAAAGCATTAAATTTTTTAATTCTTAAATCGTATCCTAAAACGGCCGGAACTTGCATCCATTTTGATTGTTCTGTAGAAGCCGATATATACGGAAGAACTTCTTCGTCAATATATTGTAAAGTTGGAATTTGTTCGATCTCAATAATTTTTGCTCCCAGAAAAGAGGAATCTATTGAACTGTTTTTACTAAAGCCAGTTATGTAAAGCTGCTTGTCAAATGCACTTATAGTAATAGGAATATAATCACAATAAACGCTTAAAGAGGAAGGTTTACCGACCTCAGTATGACCATCATTCAATGAAGCATAGAATTTTTTCAATAATCTAAAATAAGCATAATCATTCTCGCTTTTCATAATCTGAGGTATATAAGCATAGTAGAGAGAATCCCAATCAAATCTAATCTGGTCAATATTAACAAAATTATACTTGGCTTCACTCCATAAACGACTAAGATGGTACAATTTATCCTCCGTTTTTATCGTATTCGGAATCTCTTTTACCCCAATAACTTGAGTATAAGCCGTATCTTTTCCTTTAAGAATGATGGCAAAGTTGATAGTATCATTTTGATTTACTGTAAATTCAAACTCCTCGGATTTTAAGAAGAATGTTACTATTATAGGCTTATCGCAATAGATTCTTAATATATCAGGATTTACTTCCGGTGAGATACTCCATTCTCTCAGATAATCGGAATGATCTAAGGTATAGTAAACATTTTTCTTATCTGAAAAATGGGTCCCGGCATCAATTCTTCTGGCGAATGATGAGTTTACAATCAGACAAAACAGTAAAAAAGGTAATATTTTTTTCATGGTATTAAATTTAGGATGAAAAAAGTTTGATTAAAATGGTATTAACACTTTTATTTCTCTAGTATTCAAAACTTAGTTTAAAAAATAGATTGCAAAGATACAAAATAATGTGATAATTAGGGCAAAAGGCAAAAGGTGAAAAGCTAAGGGCGAAAATGGATTTTTTAATGTGGAAATAATTAATATATTTGCAGATCATTTTTAATCAAAAACATATTACAATGAGAAATTTAAAAACATTTTTACTTTTCTGTTTCTTATTTTCATTGTGTACAATATTTGGTCAACCAAGCTCACAAAATAGTTTAAAATTTGGAACTTATTCCTCCTATCATTTTACCCTAATCGAAAGAATATCACTTTTTACGTTTAAGCATATTAATTATTTTACAAATGGGTCTGAAATTAAACTTAATAATAATTATACTTTTAGATTTACTACTTGTGGAAATATTATTTTAGGAACCTGGAAAGAGAAAAACGATTCACTATTTCTTTTTGTTGAATCAAATAGATTTCGAAATGATAGTCTACAAAAAGTTGGTCTCAATGGAACATGGCCGGTTATTACAGAAGAGCCTATCACTTTCAAAATTAAAAGAAATAAGTTAATACAAATAAGTAAAGCTAATAATGAAAAATTAATGATTACGAAATTAATATTTAGAGAATAAAATTTTTTTACTAATCCACACCTAACCTAAACAAAACAGAACCAGAATAGCACACAGATGACACGGATTAAACAGATTACCACAGATGTAATTTGCTGAAAGGTTGAACGCTTCGCTGTTTAAAGTTTAAAGAGTGAAACATCAATAAACCTTTAAACCTTAAACCTTTAAACGAAGTTTATCTGTGTAAATCAATTCAATCTGTGTCATCAGCGTTCTATAAAAAAATAAAATAAGTAGTTTTAAATCAAATAGTAGTAAATTGAAATTTTAAATATTGTGCCAAATACAACTAAACAAACGGATAACCATTTTTAGGTATTGACAATTTGATAGCTGATATCTGATAGCTGAAAGCTCATTTATCACTATCTTTGTATTTCAAAAGTCTAAAATTATTCAAAATGAACGAAGTGGATCAATACATTGCAACATTTCCTTTGGAAACCCAAGAGATTTTAACCAAAATCAGAACCATCATTAAAACAGTTGCGTCGGATGCTGTCGAAGGGTTCAATTATCGAATGCCCTCCTACAAATTAAATAAAAAACCGTTGGTCTACTTTGCCGGATATGCAAAACATATCGGTTTTTACGCAACTCCAACCGGTCATGAACAGTTTAAAGAGGAGCTCTCTGCCTACAAACAAGGAAAAGGCTCCGTCCAATTTCCCCTCAACCAACCCATCCCGTACGACCTCATTCAACGAATCGTCCAATTCAGAACAACACAATCACACTAATTTATTAATTTATTAGCTTATTATCACATTAGCTTATTAGCTCATTATTCCGTATTTTTGCATTCCAAATACGCTGACTATGCCAAACCATTTAAGAAAGATTGCAGAATCCTATTATCAACAAACCTGTTCTGATGTTGAAAAAATTCCACAGTCCGGTTCTGCCAGAGCCTATCACCGGTTCTATTTCGAAAACAAGCCCTCTTTAATTGGGGTGATCAATGCGGATGTGAAGGAGAATGAAGCTTTTTTTAGTTTCACGGATACCTTCCTGAAACAACAGATACATGTTCCTGAAATTCTTTTTATTGATCCTTCCAGAAAATACTATTTGCTTCAGGATCTCGGAAATGAAACGCTATTTTCTTATTTGAATCAACATCGGAAATCGAACCAACTCAGCGAAAAAACTTTGACCTACTATAAAAAAGTGCTGCAACAACTCCCTTTACTACAGCTATCCGGACAAAACGGAATCGATTTTTCAGTTTGTTATCCTCGTGATGCCTTCGACCAACAATC
>DAONEU010000014.1:14264-28682 GCA_035403245.1 Bacteroidales bacterium
TACGATTTAGCCTCATTGCTTTATGATGGAAAAGCAAATCTTCCTCAGGAAGTAAGAGATCAGTTATATGATTATTATCTCGATCAATTAGCTCAGTATATCACTATTGATCGGGAGCAGTTTACGCAATATTTTAAAGGGTTTGTTCTTATTCGGATCATGCAGGCCATGGGCGCTTACGGTTATCGGGGGTATTACGAAAAGAAAACGCTCTTTTTGCAAAGTATTCCTTACGCCGTGAAGAATATTGTTTCCCTATTACAAGATCTAAACTTACCTATTGAGATTCCTACTTTGTTAAGTGTTCTGGATACAATCACCAAAACCGATTTTGACATTTTATCTACATTTCCTGAAGATCAATTGACGATTTCAATCAGAAGTTTTTCTTACAAAAAAGGGATTCCTGAAGATCCAAGCGGTAATGGGGGCGGTTTTGTCTTTGATTGCAGAGCCCTTCCAAATCCCGGAAGATTTGCTGAATATAAAACGTTAACCGGCCGAGATCCGGAAGTGATCCACTATTTGAATCAATATGATGAGGTTTCAATATTCAATGACCATGTTTTTCAGATAGTAGAATTATCCATTGAAAACTATCTGGAACGAAAATTCAATCATCTGATGGTTAATTTTGGATGTACCGGAGGACAGCATCGGTCCGTTTATTTCGCGGATAGTTTAGCACAACATATTCGTAATCAATATCCTCAAGTTCATGTTATTTTAAAACATACCCAATTTCCTGAATTATGACTTTAGCAATTGAAAATAAAAAAGAGAAAAGATATCAAAGAATCCTTACACAATTGGAATCTTTACTAACTAAGACTGATCAGCCAATACCAAGAATGGCAACCATTGCAGCCGTTTTACACCATAAAATGGATCACTTCTTCTGGACCGGTTTCTATTTGTTAGTTGATGGCGAATTGATTGTTGGGCCCTATCAAGGTGCCGTTGCATGTCAAATCCTGAAAAAAAATACCGGCGTTTGCTGGAGTGCTATCCTGAAAAATGAGGTTGAAGTTGTTCCTGATGTGCATCAGTTTCCCGGGCATATTGCCTGTGATTCCAGGTCAAATTCTGAGATCGTAATACCTCTTATCGACAAATCAGGATTGATTGTAGGTTGTTTAGATGTTGATAGTCAAAAATTTAACCATTTTGACGAAATAGATAAAATATATCTAACAAGAATATCCCATTTAGTTTATCAATATGTGTAAAACAGCTATTGTTCTCACCATTTTTAAAAAACATGGATTTCCCAAAAAATCTTAAATCTTTTTTGTATCTTTGCTTCGTTGAGTTAAAAACATAATTTATTATTAAATAAATATTTATGAAAAAGCAGCTTGTCAATACCCTATCTTTAGTGTTGCTGTTTTTATTCGTTTTACTCCTAAATCAGTCTTGTAAATCTAAAAAAGATGCTGAACCAACTGAAAACAGTGAACCTATTGAGTATCCGGTTTCATTAATTCCTTCCTTCATTGAAACTAACTTAACTGATACCAGTGAGTTGTTTCCTGTCTCGGATGACTTTATCAGAGACTTTCTGAATGTAGCGACTCAGCATCAAGGGCAAAAAGTTACCTTAAAAAACTCACTACCCAGAGAATGGGGTGTTATAATGATAGAGCGTTTACCGGAAGGGAGAGAGATTTACATGCTACAATCTTTAACAAGAGAGTGGATCTATCTGGTAATCACTTCCGGATTAGGGACACAAAGAATTCTAGATGTTCTACCTGTAGCTGTGAACTTAGCAAATCAAAATCAAGATATTTTAGAAACAGAAGTGTGGAAAACATCCCGAAACCAAGATGGATCATTTTCAACAGAGAAAATGTATAATTGGGTCAGATCAGTGGGTGCTGCTACCAAAGAAGAGTATGCTAAAGATCCCGATTCATTTAGTAAATCAATGGTTGTCAATGAAATGTACACCATTAACAACATGAGTCGCTTTGAGTTTATTCAAAGTGATAATATAGAAGAATACAGTGCTGTCATTTTCTACTTTTTACCAGGACAGAAACCTAACAATTGGGATGAAACCATTCCCATTTTACAAAGTTTCTGCGAAGATAATGAGATTCTTTTTGACGAGATCAGTCAGGATTTCAATAGAGTCGTTATTCGTGATTACAAGTTAAATGACATCACTGAAGTTGATTTGACCACTACAATTGGAACATCTAACGCAGGAATGGTTCTTTTAAAGAAAGATCAGGAACCTAAAAATGTAACATTTGCGAGTTTTGATCGGATGAAAATCGAAATAAAACGCTATTTTAAAATAATTTCACAATAAAGACGTTATAAAAAACCCAATTTTTTAAAAATATTTAAAAAAAAACTATATAATGAAAGATACAATTGCAATGAACATGAATCCTTTGGTCCAGTACCTTAAAAAGAATCCAAAGGAGTTTACTAAAGCTGACATTTTAAAATATATCGAAGAAAAAGAGATCAAATTGGTCAATTTCAGATATGTAGCCGGCGACGGTAGAATGAAGACCTTAAATTTTGTGGTTACCCATAAAGCATATATTGAACAAGTGCTTTCAGCTGGGGAACGCGTGGATGGTTCCAATATCTTCCCCGCTTTTATGCATGCAGGATCGAGTGATTTATACGTAGTTCCTCGCTTCAGTACAGCTTTCATGGATCCTTTCAGTGAGATTCCAACTCTTTGTTTCCTTTGTTCCTATTTCAATAAAGACGGAAAACCTATGGAAAACTCTCCTGAGTTCATCCTTAGAAAAGCTTTAAAATCATTTACTCATGTTACCGGAATGGAGTTCTGTGCCATGGGAGAATTGGAATTCTATGTAATTGGTGACAATGACAATAGTTTCCCTACCCCTAACCAAAAAGGATATCATGAATCTATGCCGTTTACTAAATTTGAGCATTTCAGAACAGAGTGTATGTTGTTGATTTCTAAATGTGGCGGACAAATTAAATATGGTCACTCAGAAGTGGGTAATTTCACTTTGGGAGATAAGATTTATGAACAAAACGAAATCGAATTTTTGGTAACTGACGCAATGGATGCTGCTGATCAATTGGTTATTGCCAAATGGATCATCAGAAATGTAGCTTACCAATATGGATTTGATGTTACTTTTGCTCCAAAAATTACCGAAGGTAAAGCCGGAAGCGGATTACATATTCACACTCAAATTGTTAAAGAGGGCGTTAATCAATTAGTTGAAAAAGGAAAGTTAAACTCCATTGCAAAAACAGCAATTGCAGGGTACATGACTTGTGCCTCTTCCCTTACAGCATTTGGAAACACCAATCCAACCTCCTATTTCAGATTGGTTCCTCATCAGGAAGCACCAACTTCAATCTGTTGGGGTGACAGAAACCGTTCTGTATTAGTAAGAGTTCCATTGGGATGGACTCATAAAAATGATATGATTGCGGATAACAATCCTAATGAAAAATCGGGTAATGAAGATCTTTCACAAAAACAAACGGTTGAGTTTAGATGTCCAGACGGATCTGCAGATATCTATTTGTTGATTGCAGGGTTAACGGTTGCTGCCAGACACGGATTTGAAATGCAGGAAGCACTCAAATTTGCTGAAAAAACTTATGTAGATGTGAATATTCACAAATCTGAAAATAAAGAAAAGTTAGAAGCATTGGCACAATTACCTGCATCTTGTTGGGAATCTGCTGATGAATTATCTCAACATAGAACCATTTTTGAAAAACATGGGGTGTTCCCAGCTGAAATGATTGATGATGTCATCAAAGAATTAAAATCGTTCAATGATTTGAAAATCAGAGATGAAATCAAGGCTAATCCAACAAAAATGATGGAATTAGTGAACCAGTATTTCCACTGCGGATAGTCGGAATAGCGGCTCTGTAGTTCAATGGATAGAACGAAAGTTTCCTAAACTTTAAATTCGGGTTCGATTCCCGGCGGAGCTACTTTTTATGGTTTTGTAATAAAGATTACTAAAATTTTAACTAAAAAAGTTGTACTTTTGTGGCTGTTAAATGATAAAATTATAGTCATGAAAAGTAAACACAATATAAATCATCCCTTCGATATTGATCGTGAGAAACTATACGCATTAGTAGAAGGTTCTGAACCTACACCACAAGAATTAGAGACCATTTTGACCAAAGCAAGAGAACTCAAAGGACTTAACCTGGAGGAAGTTGCCGCTTTATTAAGAGTGAAAAACCATGAAGAGATCTACAAAATCATGGATGTAGCGAAATATGTGAAAGAGGAGATTTATGGCAAAAGACTGGTGATCTTCGCTCCACTTTATACCGGAAATGTTTGTGTGAATAATTGCACCTATTGCGCATTTCGTAAAGCCAACAAAAATTTAACCCGTAAGGTGTTAAATATGGACGAAATTGAAGCTGAAACCCGAATTCTATTGAATGATGGTCATAAAAGATTATTGTTAATCTGCGGGGAATCTCCTAGAAATAACGTTGATTATGTTGTTGAGGCAATCAGAAGAGTATATTCTGTTCACGTTGGAAAAGATAATATTAGAAGAATCAATGTGGAATTGGCCCCTATGTCGGTTGAAGATTTTAAAAAGCTTCATGAAGAGAAAATTGGGACTTATGTATGTTTCCAAGAAACTTATGACGCTGAACTTTACAAAGAATACCACCCTGAAGATACCCCAAAAAGTGACTACCTTTACCGTCTAAACGTGATGCACCGCGCCATGGAAGCAGGTATTCCCGATGTTGGATTAGGCGTCTTATTTGGTCTGGCAGATTATAGATTCGAGATTTTAGCGATCATGGAACATGCCAACCATCTGGAAAAAATGTATGGTTGCGGACCTCATACAGTCAGCTTTCCACGTATTGAACCTGCTGAAGGGGCACCACTACCTGAAAATATCCCTCATAAAGTGAGTGATGATGACTTCAAAAAAATCATTGCCATTATCAGAATAGCACTTCCATATACCGGCATCATCTTAAGTACCCGTGAAAGTGATGAGCTTAGAACAGAGCTTTTCAATTTCGGAATCAGCCAAATCTCTGCAGGTTCCAGAACAAATCCTGGCGCTTACAGTCATGTAGCTGATAAATCAGGAAGTCAGTTTGCTTTGGGCGATCACCGTTCTCTTGAAGAAGTGATCTCCGGGATGATCGACTGTGGTTATATCCCATCCTTCTGTACCGGATGTTACCGTCACGGCCGGGTAGGAGCAGACTTTATGGACTTAGCGAAACCGGGATTGATCAAGCAATATTGTTTACCAAACGCGATGTTCTCTTTCAAAGAGTATCTATACGATTTCGCCGGACCTGAAACACGAGAAAAAGGTTTGGCCCTGATCAAAAAGATGGTGGATGAGCTTCCTTCCTCTAAACGGAAAGATACTGTTTTGTCCGAACTTAATGAGATTGAGAGCGGGAAGAGAGATTGTTATTTTTAATAGTCGGGAATTAGATTTTTATTTTCTTTCAAATACGTTGGGCACTTCACAAGAGTGCCCAGCTTTTATATTCTAATAAATAACGGGTAAAAAATCCGCTAAACACCTTACATTGAAGCACTTTGGATGGTTGTGTATTTTACATCCAAACATCACCCTACTTTTAAAAGAATAGTTTTTTTTAAAGTATTACCCCAACCAAAACTCTTAACTCTTAACTCTCCGCCTGCAAGTCCGCAGTAAAAAGCCGTGTGACTGCATGGTCGTAAAAGGAGCTCACAAGCTCGCTCTTTAACTCCCTGCATCCCATCGGCTTTTTACTTTACGGGCTTTCCGGCTTCGCCCTAATGCGGGGTTCCCTCCTCAACGGAGCACTTCTCCATTATTCTATTTAATGCAGGTTGCTCTTTTTATGCAAAATAAGAAAGTTATATATCAACCTCTAAACGAAGCAAATACCCAAATTTTAACCCTGATTTTATTAGAATATGGGAGAAGTGCTCCGACGGGAAATACTTGAAAAATTTGTTAATACAACTCCTCATAAGTACTCTTCGTCTTCACCGGTACCCGCACACTATATTTCTTCTCCTTTATCGGTAACACTTTGTTCCGTAACCAGGGATTCATCTCCTTGAGCTCCCGGTATAATATGTTGTTCGCTTTAGCAAAATCGAGCAAACTTGGAATCGTGGAGTCTACAGCTATCTCAGTATAGGGAATGGGTCGGTAACACTCTGTCAACTTTAACTTTACCCCATACTTCTCGGGTTCTTCAAACATCAACTTATAGGAAATGATCCGGTTTACATATCGTGAGGTTTCGGTATTCAAATAGAGATCCCAGTAGTTGTTTACCGATTGCTCTGAAATACTTCTTTGTAATCCATTCTCTCCCATATTGTATGCTGCTGCCGCTAATGCCCAGGTCCCAAACTTTTCTTTTAAAGCTTTTAGATAGGTGCATGCTGCCCTTGTTGACTTTTCAATATGATATCGCTCATCCACATTGTCGTTGATCTCTAAACCGTAATTCTTACCTGTGGATTCCATAAATTGCCAAAAACCTGCTGCCTGTGATGGTGAGGCTACATTTTCTAAACTGCTTTCTGCAACACACAAGTACTTTAAATCTTCCGGAACACCTTCCTCTTTCAGGATTTTTTCAATCTCAGGAAAAAAACGGGTTGATCTCTTGAAGGTCTGTATCGTTCTAGAATGTTGATAACAATGGATGATCAACTCACGTTCCAGTCCTTCCCGAACGTAGTAGATATTGATCGGTACTTCCTCGCCGCAAAACTGTACCATTTTGGGAATTGGCGGCGTAGCGAGTACATTGTTGTAAGATATGATGTCTTCATGGGTAGTTTCAATCTTATCCTCTTTGTTTGTTTTACTGATGCCATAGAAAGCAAAACTAAATACAACTATGACGCCGAAACTGATGAGCCCTTTTCTTCTAAAATTCATGTTTATCCTTTTTATTTAAGATTTTTAATGTGATAATTTTCGATCATCTTCCATAAATGAACGCGCTCTTTACCCCGAACATTGTGTGGATGGTTCGGATATACAAAATAATCCATGATTATTCCATCTTTGATCGCCTGATTGATCAGTTTTAACGAGTGTTGCCATAATACAGTGTCATCTTGTCCCCCATGAAAAACTAAGAGATTAGCTTTGATATTTTTTACTTTAGGAAGGATCGCTGCAGCGGCATACCCATCCGGATTCTCTTGTGGAGTGTCCATATAACGCTCTCCGTACATGATCTCATACCAGGTCCAGTCAATCACCGGTCCACCGCAGGAAGCTGTGTTGAACTGATCAGGATAAGTGGTAATCAACGACATGATCATGAACCCACCGTAACTCCATCCATCTAAGCTGATGTTTTTTGCATCCACGTAAGGGAGTGATTTTAAATAGGCAACGCCACTCATTTGATCCTCCATCTCCAGCTTGCCGAGTTGTCTGTGGATACACTTTTCGAAGGCGGCGCCTCTCTTTGCAGTGCCCCGGTTATCTAAGCTAAAAACAATGAATCCCTTTTGAGCCATATATTGTAAAAACACCCCACCGGAGAGGAATGTGTTGGTAACCATTTGGGAGTGTGGGCCCCCATAAACATACATGAATACCGGATATTTCTTATTTTCATCAAAATTGGGTGGATAGGTGATTCTGCAGTAGAGGTCATCTCCACTTGAATTCTTGATGGTGAAGATTTTTGATTTTCCAAGGGTTGTTTCTTTATAAGGATTGGCAGCATGGAGTAAGGTTTTTACTTTGCCATCTTTCAGGTTGATGAGGTTTATGGTTCTGGGCGTTTCAAGGTTGTTGAAGTAGTCAATGCAATAGCTTTTGTCGTATGAGAAAATGGGGGTATGGGTACCATCGGAGGTGGCGATCGGTTTGATCTTTTTCGATTTTATATTGATCGAGTAAACATAGTTTCCGGTAGGGTTGGGGTTGGTGCTTCCGAAATAGATCGTTTCCTCTTTAGGGTCAACGCCGTAAAGTTCTGTCACTTGCCACTCCCCTTTGGTGAGTTGGGTGATCAGTTTTCCGTTCATATTGTATAGATAGAAATGATTCCAGCCATCGCGGTCACTTTGCCAGATAAAGAATGGATATTGGGAAAGGAAATAGGCTCTGGTGGATGGGTCAACATATTGGTTGTTCCGTTCTTCGATCAACACTTTCAGCTTCTGACCCGTTTTCACATCGTACTGGATCAATAAGGCCAGATTTTGAGCACGATTCAGATGGGTGATGAACAGATATTTCTCGTCGGGGGTGAAGGTTACATTGGTTAGAAATTCACCATCGTTGGGATCAGTTTGTATGTAGTGATATACCGTTTTTCCGGCCAATAGGGAGGCTTGCACATCAAAGATACCCACTTTCACCTGATGATTGGTTTTCCCTGCCATCGGGTATTTAATGGGGGTTTCTACTGCGATTCTTCCTGTGACATCTACCAAAGGATAATCCTCAACCATACTTTCATCCATGCGATAAAAGGCGATATAGTTGCCATTGGGGGAGATATACTGACCCTCTCCGATGCCCCACTCACTGCGGTGAACCGTTTTGCCAAATACAATATGGTTCCCCGTATCCGGACAAAGAAGGATCGGTTCGTAGTTGTTCTTTTCGCTCTTTACGAAGATATTACCATCCTCCTCTACGACGAAAAGTTTATGTTTCAAAGATTGATCGATGGCGTTTTTGGGAAGTGGTGTGCCGGTTAAAACCCCTGCAAAGGAGATCGAAATGATATCATTGCTGGTAGGAAAATAGATCTGATCTTTATCTAACCATTGATAAAACGGAATTTTCTTGAAAGGGGTTCCATTGATTCTATTATTGATATTATGCAAGGAAATTCGCTCTTTAATTTTAGCAGAAGCTGCATCCACACAGATGATGGTATCATTTTTCACAAACGTATATTGATTCGTAAGGGGTCTCCAGTTCAGGTTCTGCATATCCTCCATGCGATACTTTCCTGTAAAAACACCTTCTAAATCAATAGTTTGAGCATTAAGATTTCCAAAAACAAGTCCAAGAGCGACTCCCAATAATAAGATCAATTTTTTCATAGGGCATAATTTATACCGCAAAGATAGTGAAAATAATGAGCTAATTGAATAGCTGTCAGATATTCAATTAGCTTATTATCACATTAGCTTATTAATTATTGCGCTTGTTCCGCTTTACTGTTTCACAACTTTATAATAAACTTGTCCTAAGCTATTTACAAATTTCATGATATACAATCCTTTTGCAAGATCCGAGGTGTTTAAAAGAACTTCAGATTCTAAATTTCCATTGAATAATATTTGCCCAATTCCGTTATACATGTAGTATTGATACGTTTCAGTTGTCAGATTTTTGATGAATAATTGATCTGTAAATGGATTTGGATTAATGATGATTGCACTTTTATCAAACTTTTTAACCAGAACATTATCTACCAAAATTATATTGGAGGAATCTGATGGGCAATCATTTTGAGTAACGATTACAAAATAGGTTCCGTTCTCAGTTAGAACAAGTTCCTGATTCGTTTCGTTAGGGATCATTCCATTTTGATTGTACCATTGATTGCCCAACACAGATGAAGAGATCAATCTATCCTCTTCAAGACTAATCGTTGGAGTCTCAGGAGTAGTATTTACTATTAGATTGATCGTAATCACACTATCACAACCTACTGCATTTTGAATAATGGCCGTTTTTGTTCCGGAAGTAGTGTAAATTTGTCCATCTGGTGCATTGTAACTGTCACAAACGGTTTCATTTATTGTACTTGAACTGCTTTGATTAACAGTCAGATTTATTGTAATGGTGCTATCACAACCTGCAACATTTGGAATAATGGCCGTTTGTGTACCACTTGTAGTGTAAATTTGTTCATCGGGTGCAATATAACTATTGCAGACAGTAGTATCTATAGTATAGGTAGACCTATTTTTAACGGTGATCGCTTTGGTTGAAATATCACCCTCTCCACAATCGTTTGATCCTTTTACACTGATATTTCCTGAAACAGCAGTAGTTCCGTAACTAACAGTGATGGAATTAGTACTACTTGTTCCCGTAGCTCCGGTTGGTAAAGTCCATAAGTATGACAGCGCATTTGAAATGGCTGGAATTGAATAGACTATTGAGCTTTCTCCCTGACAAACTGTTTCGTTTCCTGAAATTATTTCAGCATTAGCTGGGATATCACCAACAGAAACAGATGCAATCTCCGAATTTAAAAATGGGCATATATCATTTTGTAAAACAGCTCTATATTGGTATAGTCCTGTCGAATCCGGGATTTCAAAAAAGGTTGAATTTGTGTCATTGATATCATACCAAATTCCACTATTGAATCTTTTTTGCCACTTTAAAATGGATCCTGAATAATTGGTTAAGATCATGGTATCGGTTGGTTGTCCTAAACAAATATTTGAAGATTCCGAAACGAGATTAGGTAAGGTTATATCATTCAAAGTGACAGTAAATGGCAATGACTCTATACTTAATCCTACATAATTCTGTCCGGTAACAGTAATTTGTGCAGTTCCGGAAAATGTTTCGTTCCAAGTAACAATACTTGTTAAACCTGTACCAGTTATTGTACCTGCAGTATCTGGAGTAAGTTCCCAAACATATTGGTCTGCATAATTTGCGCCTATTGTCGTATATGTAGTTGTTTGAGAACCTCTGCACAATGCATTAAGCCCGTTTGGTACAGCTGGTTGTTCAGGGAGAGGTACATTAATAGTAAACGAATTAATATTGGAACTACTAAAAGAACCGGACATATCATAAGCTCTTACGAACCAGGAATAGTTTCCATTGGGGAGATGAAAAGTCAAATGATGTGAAGTATCAGTGGGTAAAACAACTATAGGTTGATACCCTGAAATCGTAATTTCATAATGACTCAATCCACTACCACTATCCGAAGAAGAGTGCCAATTAAAAGTAGGTGAAGAGGTCAGTAATGTTTGGGTATCTGTTGGTGCTATTAATTCAAAAGAGGTTGGTGCTTCCCAATCAATATAGAAAGTTCGCGTTTCTGTGGATTGTCTGACATTTCCGACATTGTCGTATGCTTTTATAAACCAGGAATAAACGCCTTGTTGTAAAATTGTGGAAGGAGATACTGTTGTAGTATTTATGGAAATACTATCTCGATTCACTTCCCCATTAATACATAATTGATATTTTCTCAAACCACATCCACCTATACTATCACTAGTCGGTTGCCATGAAAAGTTGGGTGTTGGAAACATGACCACTTCATTATTTAACGGAGATGTCAAATTAAATGGATTGGGAGAAGCATAGTCAATATAAAACGTACGTTGATAACCAGGCTGTATATTGTTTAGAGAATCATAACATTGAACAGACCAGGTATGTTCTCCGTAAGAAAGTGGATTTAACAATGTCCACGTGGTATCGTTTATATGATCTTGTACTAAAATCCCATCCAACCACAACTGATATTTAACAAAACCAATACCTGTATCATATACAGTGTTCCAAATAAAAGTAGGATTTTGTGTTTTGATATATTCCTTATGGGATGGATAAACTAAAGCGCAGTGATTTGCAGATGCTTCAAGCGTTGAATTTTGATATAAGGGACCATTCAGGGTTCCATTGTTATTATTACTAATATCATAAGTCAGAGAGTCTGAAACACCTTCATTAAATCGCCAATATCCAACAAGGCCGGGAGTATTACCACTAATAACAACATCCTTATTATCATAAATTTGTGTTTGTGTACGCGCAACATTCCAAAACCTTACCTCATCAAGATATCCCTTGTATTTATTTAGATCATTATTTTCGCCCCCTTTTCTGCCAAATGTTATATTTGTGGTTGAGGGAGTATGAACACCGTTAACAGATCGAATGGTGTCTAAAAGGCCATTAATATAAATTTTTATTTGTGATCCAGTGTAAACGAAAGCAATATGATACCATATATTTTGATATAAGGAAGTGTCTGAAAGAGCATAAATACCACCATTTCCTGCGAATCCAAGTTTATTTCCTGTACCGAAATAGGTTAGATAAACCTTGTAATCACCTGTAGATTGATCGGATTGTTGTTTTGAGATAATCATCGGACTTCCCGAAACGCTTCCTTGAAAATTGATCCAGGCTTCTATTGTATAATTTGGTGATAAATGTAAGCTTTGATGATCTGGGACAGAAACAGAAGTTCCTGTTCCATCAAAATATAAACAAGTTGTCGACCCATTTCCGGGAGGTTTATTGTCCACTTTTATCGTAAAAATCTGGTTGGAATTTCTGACATTTCCGGCATGGTCAATTGCTTTTACTTCCCATGTGTGAGGACCGTTCGTAAGTGCGGTGTCTGACTCAATAGAAGTACTTAAAATGGAGTCATTTATTAAAACCCCATCAATCCATAACTGATAATAAGCTACACCACTTTGAGCATCAATGGAAGGAGCCCAGCTAAAAGTAGGAGTGGTGTCTGATGTCCAGGAATCATTAGGGGGTGTCAAAAGATTAAATGAAGAAGGTAAATTATAATCAATTAAAAAACTCCTGATTTCATTAGATGGCATTGTACACCCATTATTGGCTACAATATACCAGGTATGCATACCATTATTTATTGCTTCATTAACAGGTATTTGGTATGAAAGTCCGCTAATACTGTCTTTTTTTAATACCCCATCTACATATAAAGAATAATAGAGAGCACCGGTAGATGAGTTCCATTGAAATAAAGGAGTGGTAGTAACCCATAACCCATTTCCGGGTAATGATAAGCTAAATGAACTTAATGGAGTATTACTTACTAAAACGGTAGTAGAAGAGTATTCCCCAGTACATCCGCTTCTAACACCCTGAACTTTAATGGTAGCATTTCCTGAATAGATAGAACTCCAGATTACACTGGCTGTTGTTCCTGTTCCCGAAATGGTCCCGGCTTCAGTTGGTGTGATGGACCAGGAATAGGAAGTTGCATAAGGAGCACCACTTGTTGTATAATTATAACTACCGGAAGGATTGCATACAAAACGGCTCCCGCTAGGTGCTCCAGGTAATCGTGTACACCATCCACCATTAATAGTTTTAAAAATTTTTCCATAAGACCCACATACAATACCGGTGTCTTTATTAGTAAAAAAAACTGAAAAGACTGCATAATAACTATCAACGGACTGAATATTCCAGGTTGTACCCCCATTTTCTGTTTTTAAGACAGAATGACCCTCAACCACATATCCTGTAGTGTCATCAGCAAAAAAGAGTGAAAATAAATTAGGATAATTAGTCAATGTGTAATTATATTGAACGAACCAGTCTATTCCACCATTATTCGTTTTTAATATTTTTCCATGTCGTGCAAGAGCATATCCGGTATTTTCATTTGTAAATTGAATAGAAACCAATGCGTCAGAAACTCCACTGTTTTGTGAAACCCAACTTATTCCCCCATTCGTAGTTTTTAATATGGTGCCAGACATAGTAGTAATAAAACCAGTTGAATCATTTGTAAAAAAAATATCAAAAAGGGTAACTGTTGCGCCACTCGTTTGAGCGACCCAGGTCGTTCCACCATTGATTGTTTTCAAAATCAGTCCATTACTCCCACATACAAAACCGGTTTCCGAATTTAAAAAATAAATACAAAGAAGTAACTCGGTTGTTCCACTCGTTTGTGAACTCCATGTCGTTCCCCCATTGATAGTTTTATATATTTCTCCACTAGATCCGGCAAAATAACCGATCGTATCGTTAATAAAAGTAACACTTGATATTGAATTAGTTATTCCACTTGTTTGTGCAACCCAGGTAGTCCCACCATCAGTGGTTTTTCTGATTGTTCCATTATATCCTACAATATAACCGATATTTGTACTTGGGAAATAAACATCTTCAAATATATTGGTTGTTCCACTTGTTTGAGGAATCCATTGAGCATCAACTATGATTATATTTGATAATATAATGATCGTGATTACTAACTTTTTTATCAGGTTTTTCATTTTTTTATTTTAGTTTATCTTACTCTCATACGGGTTTTTAATATGACCGACTACATTTATTAATTAATAATTTCATCATCTTTTTTTTGGAATTCCCTCATTTAATCTTATAAAATTGGGGATAGTGTACTTGAACCTAACGCTCACATTCTCAAAGACAAAAATATAAACTATATCTTAAATTTTCAGTCCAACACAATTTATTTAAGTTTTTTTAACATTTTACTCTGATTAAAAATTCAGAGAAAAGAATATCACTTCATTTTTCAGTAATTTTGCCGCGAATGCGCGAATAAAAACGAATGAATTCCCCCATCCTTGTCCCTTTCCCCTAATTAGCACATTAGCACATTAATCAGGGCGTTCCGGCACCACCCGCCCCACAAGCCCGCCCTGCTGCCGTCGGGCTTTCC